>NZ_RAWF01000140.1:0-26575 GCF_003612075.1 Corallococcus sp. CA041A | reverse complement strand
GCTGCCGGGTGGAGTGTCTCTTCAATCGCTTGAAGCAGAACCGGCGGGTGGCGACGCGCTATGAGAAGCGCGCCGCCAACTACCTGGCGATGGTCCATATCGCCTCCATCCGCCTCTGGCTCTAATTTGCGGACACGCCCTAGTCCCCGCTTCGTGAAACCGGGCCCCCGTGCGTTCGCGCGGGGGCCCGTGCTTTTTCAGCGCCTGGGCTGGAGGACGAAGACGTCGTCCCCCTTGCCCACGGTGTCCAGCGTCGCGAAGCCGAAGTCGGTCGCACCGCCGAAGAGCCCGATGATTCCGGCCCGGCCGTCCTCCGTCACCGACAGGTCCATGGGTGTCACCGGTCCCGTCGCCACCATCCGCGCCTGCTCGAGCTGTCCATGGGAGCGCTCGATGCGCGCCAGGTAGCCGCCGTCCTGCGTGACTCCCGGCAGCGGTCCCCGCCCGAACCCGAAGGGCTGTCCCGCGGTGTACCGGCCGGTGGCGAAGACATGGTTCTGATGGTCGATGTCCGCGTACGCCGTCCCGTTCCCTATCGCCCCCGCCCAGCGCTCCTCACCCGCGCGCGTGTAGGCCGCCACGAAGCCCTGTGGGCCGAACACGACGACGGGCCTTCCCGCGAAGCTGAAGCTGTTCTGGACGTCACCACTGGTGATGACGCGGTTGCCATTGACGCGGGCCCGCACGCCGAAGGAGTTGGCCCCCGGAATCGTCCGGAGCCACACCCGGCAGCCCTTCGACGAGATGCGCTGGAACCGGGCCATGGCGGTGAATGGCAACACCGGATCCGGTCCGATACCCGCGAGGTAGAAGTCGCCCTCGGCGTCCGCGGAGACGTCGTTCAGCAAGCCATGTGAGACCTCGAGGTAGACCCACCGGAGGTCCAGCCCGGGCGTGTAGCTGACGAGGACATCGGCATCCAGGCTGGCAGGGGGAACCGTGACGGGACCGTCCCCGTAGTCGACCGTGCCTTGCTGGTAGGCCGCCATGGCCACGTTGCCAGCGCGGTCCGTCGTGATCGCTCTCGGAGCGATGATGCCGACGAAGCTCTTCACCCACTGCAGGTTCCCCTGGCGATTGAACTGAGCCAGGAAGGCTCCCTCGGGAAGCGGACCGCTGCCCAGATCCAGCCCGCCGGTTTGCCCTCCACCCACGAGGATGTTCCCAGCCCGGTCGACGTGGAGGGCAGAGACGTTCACCCCGCCGAAGCCCCCTCCAGGCGGAGGGGGAGCGGCGAGCACCTTCGCCCAGACAAGCGTCCCATCAGGCCTGTACTTGGAGATCGCCCCGACAAGCCCGGTGGACGGCCCGATGGGCCCAGTCCCGAAGTCGACGGGGGCGAAGTAATACCCGGCGGTGACGACGTTGCCTTCCCGGTCGTGCTCGATGCCCGTTGGGAAATCGTCGTCCGCTCCTCGGATTGGCTGCACCCAGTAGGGCCGGCCCCTCGGGTCATGCCCCGGAGCCCCGGCCGCGACGGCGTCCGTCTCCTGGACCTCCAGCGCCTCCGCCGGCGTGGGTGCCAGGTCCTTCTCTTCCGGCGGCGCGCCGCAACCGGCGAGCCACACCGCCAGCACCGCACCCCACAGCCACGTGCGTCCTGCCATTCTCCGCCTCCTGGGAGCCCGGGACCCAGCTCACCGACGGCGGAAGGTGGAGGCACTGCTCCCAGATGGCATGAGGTCCGGAGGGGAACCGCGCGCGTCGGACGGCGCCCATACGACAGGCGCCCGGGGATGAAGCCCGGCGGAACGCTTCCCGCCGGGCCCTCATTCTTCAGCTCACGTGCACATCAGCCACGAGCACTTGCCGGACTGACACTCGCGGCCCGCGGAACACAGCGAACCCTTGGCGCGCTTGTTCACACACTTGCCGTCGTTCGTGCCCCAGCCGCAGAACTGGTTCGAGGCGCAGTGCGAGTCGGCGGAGCAGGTGCAGACACCCGGGATGTCGCCGCAGTTGTCCAAGGCGTTGCACAGGCTGGACTTGCACTCCTGATCAAAGCGGCACGTCTCCGACACCAGCTTGGTGCTGGGGGCGTAGGCCTTGCCGCAGATCTTCGGGAACGCCGCCTCACGGGTGGCCTTGGCGACGTAGGGGTCGACGCCGCCGGTGTCGATGTCGTTGGCCGCGTCCGCCATGCCGGTGCGGGTGCCGTTGGCGCGCTCCCACATCCGGATGAAGTTCTCCGAGGAGCCCTCCAGGCCCGTGGTGTTGACGCCCAGCTGCTTCAGGTCCTTCACCACGTCCGGCAGGAGGCCCACGTGGGCCAGGCCGTACACGTCGAAGTCGGTGCCCAGCGGCGGCGGGCCAGAGACACGCTGCTGCTCCTCCTGCGCGTCCGCCTCCGCGTGGAAGCCCGCGGAGCACGCGCCGAAGTCACCGAAGCGCGGGCGCGTCTGCTGGATGAAGCCGTTCAGGTCCGCGCCGAAGCCCATGTTGACCTTGAGGCCCTGGCGGCCGAACTCGTACGCCTGCGCGAGCGAGCGCGTGGAGCCCTGGCAGTTGTTGGCCACCGGCGTGCGGTTGTAGTTGCGCGTCTCGTCGTGCGCGGTGCGCAGGCCGAACATGCCGCCCGTCTGACGCACGTAGCGGACCACCCACGACGGCGTCGTCTTCTCGTTGGAGGCCAGGTCCGGGTTCATCACCTCGCGGAAGTGGCCATGGGAGATGAACAGCGGGTAGTACGTCTGGCCCTGGGACAGGGCATAGGCGTCCTGGACGCTCTTCTCGGACATGTGGGCCATGTCGATGAGCATTCCCTTGTTCATCATCTCCTGGACCAGCAGCTTGCCGTCCGCGGTGAGGCCCTTGGTGTTCTTGCAGTTGGCGTCCACGTCGAAGCCGAGCGTGAAGCCGTTGCCCGTGAGGCCGCAGTCCGTGTCGATGTGACAGTTCTCCAGGAACTGGGCCACCTGGAAGATGGCGTTGTGCGGGGCCGCGCCGCCAAAGCGGTTGTCCAGCTGGTGCACGGGCTGCAGCGAGCGCACGCCCAGCGAATAGACGCGGTTCAGCTCCGCGCGCCAGTCCTTGGTGCCGAAGAGCTTGCTGGACTCGATGGAGAGCACCATGGCGAGCTTGCCCTGCGCGATGATCTGCCGAGCATGCGCGGGCGACAGGGCGATCTCCGCCCAGTCCGTGCGCGCGTCGAAGTCGCGGGCCATCTGGAGCTGGACATCCACGTCCATCATCTCGTCACAAGGGCGCTTGAGGTTCTGGTACGGCAGCGCCTTGCAGAGGAACTCATTGCTGACGAGCGACACCATGACCAGGGACATGCCGCCCTGGCGGGCCTTGTTCAGCCAGCCCTCCCACGCCTGCTGATGCGCGATGGTGTCCCAGCGCGGCCACTGGGTGGGCGTCTCCATGCGGCCCAGGTGCAGACCGGTGTCGCCCTGGGTGCCTTCAACCTGGCCGATGATCTCCGACGCCACCGCGCCGCCCACGCCGAAGATGTCGGACAGGACGGGGATGCCGCTCAGGTTCACGTTGCCCGAGTTGGGACAGAGGTTGAGCATGTTGCTCAGGTCCATGCGGACACGCGCGTGGTCGCTCTCCGGCATGCCGCCGTCACAGCTCGCCAGCGTGCCGGTGTGACTTCCGTGGAACCACCCACCGCCGAACGCCTCCTCGGCGAACATGTGGTGGTGCATCTCCGCGAAGCCGCTCACCGCGAGCGGCTGGGCCGCCGCCACGGGCGCCTCCACGGGGGCGGCAGGCTCGTCCGTGACGGGCCCGCAAGCCAGCGCGAGCGACGTGGCCGCGAGCAGCGGTGAGAACAAATACCTTGAGACAATTCGGGAGCGACGCGACATGCAATGCACCTCTCTGGGGGGTGGGGCACACTGGGAGTATCAGCCCCGGTTCCAGCTAATCAATGCTTGCGGCCTAAGCGCGGTGAGGCATGACATTGACGCGACGCGCAACGCGGGAGGGTTGTCACATGCCCGAGACGTGACCATGTGTGCCTCATGGAGGCCACCGACACGCTCCCCGACTCTGCGCTACCGGAGCTGCTGAAGCGCGTGGGCTTCCGGCGGCGGCGGTGGGGGTTCGGCTCGGCCACCCAGCTGCTCTGGAACAGGGTGGAGAGCAACGCCTCGCTCCTCGAGCTGTGCCGGATCCGCCAGGATCTCACCGCCGAGGAAACGGCCATCCTGCGGCAATGCCAGGAGAAGCTGGAGGCCGCGCGGTGGTGTCTGGACAAGCCCACGGGGCGCTGGTCCTTCTCCTTCTGGGAGCTCATCCATGAGGTCGACGGGCTGCTGTTGCTGGTGATGCCCGCGTCCATGCTGGTGCCCCGGGCGCTGGAGATCCAACAGCAGTTCGAGCGCCGGGTGACCGACTCGCGGGCCCACCTCTGGCTCGGCGCGGACAGGGCGAGCGGTCCCCTGCCCCGGAGCGTGCGCCAGCTCACCCGCGTGGACGAGCCCGGAAGCGTTGCTCCCCCGCCCCTCGACGCGGAGGAGTCCCGCTACTGCCGCAGCGTGCTTCGCGGGGCGCTCGACACCGTCAACCAGCAGGTGGACAAGACGTTCTGGCAGCTCTCCATCAACGTCTCGTTGCAGGTCTTCAGCACGCTCCTGCTGCTGGCGGTCTTCGTCATCTCCTTCGTGCTGCTGACGCGGGAGTTGATCCAGACCTGGCCGGGGGAGCTGATTCCCCGGGGCCTGCTCCTGGTGGGCTTCGCGGGAGCCTCCGGGGCCATCATCTCCAACATGCTGTCGAAGGAGCGCTTCGTCGTCGCCACGGGAGCGACGGGCCGCTTCTTCGCCTACCACCTGATGGTGAAGCCCGTCATCGGCGCGTTCGCGGCGCTGATGCTCCTCTTCCTGGAGCAGTCCCGCATGCTGCTGTCGGTGGACACGCGGACGGGAAGCACCGGGGTGGACCCCAGCCCTGCCCTCTTCCACATCGTCGTGAGCGACAACCAGGCCGTGTTCTTCACGCTGATGGCGCTGGCGGTCGTCGCGGGTTGGTCCGCGGACAAGCTCCTGAGCTCCATCATGGACAAGGTGCTGGGCCGGCTCCTCGGCCAGTCGGAGAAGGTGCTGCCTCCGTCCAACCCCGCCAGCACGCCGCCGCCTCGCACGCCGGCGCCAGCGGCGCGGTGAGGCTCAAACGGGCGCGGGGGCTTCGTGGCGTGGCACGGCCCTCCGGGTGAAGCGGGCCAGCGCGGCCAGCAGCTCGTCCGCCATGTGCAGGGCGTTGGGGCGCCAGGGCGCGGTGAAGCGCGCGTCCATGCTCGTCTGGCGGATGGTGGACAGCCACTCGTGCACCACCCGCTCGGAGTAGCCCGCGCTGCGCGCCGCCTCGTGCAGCAGGGAGTATTCGCGCAGCAGGAAGGTGGAGAACGTGACGGGGTCGTCCGCGCCCAACGCGATGGGCACCGGCGGGGGTGCGTTGTCATCCGCGCGCGGGGGGTTGAGTCGCAGGATGGGGTGGTTGCGCAAGTCCATCATGTTGCCGATGAGCAGGTTGCTGGACGGGTTCACCTCCACGACAGTCCCCCGCGCGCCCACGTGCCGGCGCATCGCGTCCTGCACCGCCCGGAGCGCGTCCACCTCCGACGCATCCAGCGGGATGTCCACCAGCTGCTGCCCCCGCTGGAACACGCGCTCGTCCTCCCGGTAGGCGATGAGAAGGCTTCGGACCTGCTCCGCGTTGAGCACCCGGGTCCAGTTCAGCCGGCGGAAGGTGCGGCTGAAGGCATCCAGCCCCACGCCGCCCTCCTCCCGCGCCAGCGGCGGGCACCAGAGGTTGTGCAGCACGTGGTGCGCCTCGGCCAGCACGTGCGGCGCGATGCAGTCTCCGAAGACGGACTCGGACAGCTCGCGCAGCATGTTCTCCACGCGCTGCGGCCTTCCGGGAGGTGCCTCCGCGGCCAGCGCCGGTGGCAGCCGGTAGTCGCCGTAGAGGCGCCACTCGAAGACCAGGTCCCACAGCCGGTCCTCGGCCGGCATCATCACCGCGCCCACGGACTCCGCCCACATCCCGGGCTCCACGCCCAGCGCGGTGGCGTGACCCAGCCGTCCCCCGGTGCGGTCCAGCAGGTAGTGCATGCTCTCGTAGATGCGGCGCAGTCCCTCCATGAGGTGCCGGTAGTCCTCGCCCACGTGCGACGTCAGGCGGAGCGGTGGAGCGCCCCGGGCCTCCCGCTTCGTCGCGGCGCGCGCGGCGCCCCACCGCACGTAGCGGTAGAGCGGTGCCAGCACCCACGTGGGCACGCTCAGCTCATCCGACGCCACGTCCAGGCCCCGCACCAGCCAGAGCGACAGTGGCACCGCCCGAATCAGGTCCACCAGCGCCTCCACCTGCACCGACTGCGCGGCGAAGTAGTCGGAGAATCGTCCGCCCAGCCGCACGCGTCCCTCGGGCACCGGCTCCGCGTACGTGCCCATGCCGTGCGCGGGCGGCTGCCCCTGCGTCCAGTTCCGGCCGGGGTCCCGGGCCTTGATGAGGTGCATCACCACGCCGAACTCCGGCGGGCGCCCTCCGACGGCGCGCTCTCCCGTGCGGCCCAGCACGCCCCGCCATGACTGCGTGAGGGAGGCCAGCTCCTCCGCGATACGGATGGGGTCGTTCGCGAGGCTCGTGCGGACCTCCAGCGCGGCGATGGGTTGGTCACCGCCCGCCACCGCGTAGGACACCTCCGCGCGCACGGCGCGCAGGGGCCGCTTCATCGCGGCTGGACGACCATAGAAGCGGATGAACCACTGGAGGCCCGCGGTCAGCGGCCGCTGCACGTAGGCGCGGTAACTGATGCAACGCACGCGCTGGACCTGCCAGAAGAGCCGGTCGAAGTGCACGTCGTGCTCACCCGCGCGCTCCATGCGCCCCAGGTGATTCAGGCCCGCGCGCACCAGCCAGCGCTCCCCTCCGTTGGGACTGCTCAGGCGCAGTCGCAAGGCCACCGGATCACACCGCCGCCATACTTCATCGAGCGTGGCGGGCGGGTCGGTCACATTGCGGGCCGCCAGCGGGTGGAGGTCCTCGTAGAGGCCGCGCAGCTCATCCAGCGCCGGGAGGATCTCTCTCCGGCCCCGCGAGAGCGCCTCCAGCGTGCGTGAGAGCACGCGTCGCCGCTGCGGCAGCCATGCCTGGGATTCCGAGAGGCCGCGCACGAAGTCCAGGAGCGAAGGCGTCTCGCGGCGCAGCAGGACCTCCGCGAGGACACAGCGGGTCACCGCGGTCGCCAGCAGCCAGCGCAGCATCACCTCGCCTTCGTCGAAGGGAATGCCCGGCCCCGTCAGGGTGCGCGGATCCAGGCCCGCGTCTCCCACGGAGGACAGCAGCGACGCCCACAGGAGCGGGAAGTCCATGCCCGCGCCGACGTGGTGGTGCACCTCCGCCACGCCGCGATCCAACAGGTGGCGCACCAGCAGCGGCGGTTCGATGTCCACGCGCGTCGGAGGTGGCTCCACCGGCACGGCCGCCAGCAGCAGATCCTCTGGCATCGCGAAGGTGAGCCAGCGGTAGTGCGTCAGCGCCTCCACCGCCTCCGCGCCCGTGCCCTGGAAGATGACGGTGACACCGGGCCTGCGCTCCAGGTGCGTGTCCGCCAGGTGCCGCAGGTAATGGAACATCGACACGCCCGTGCGCGGGGCCTGCCGGTGGCTGACGTGGCCTCGCGAGGGAAACCAGAACGCGTCGCGCACGGCGATGATCCGGTCCAACGACCAGCCGCTGGCGTGCTCCGACAGGCTCTTCTCGCACTCGCGCCAGAGCGCGCGCGTGGGGCCGCCGGACTCCGCGTCCAGCGACGGCACCAGCTCCGTCACCGCCGAGCGGAAGGCCCCGAGGCTCGTCAGTGGGAAGCTGGCCACCTCGGCTCGGACGTAGGCCTCAGGGACACGGCGTGGGGCCAGGTTTCCCGGGGGTGGGCGTGCGCCCTCGCGGCTCACGGATGCTCATCCGGGGACGTGGGGGTCAAGCGGTGCGTCATGCCCAGCACCACCCCCGCCAGCGGATCCCCGTCGTGGTCCACCACCGCGAACCACGCATCCACCAGGGTGTCGAGCCAGCCGTAGTACGTCTCCGACGCGCGCCCACCACCCGCGCCGAGCGCCTGACGGAGAGACTCCGCCGCGCTGGAGCGGTTCACCGCGTCGCGCACCCGCTGATGCCGGAATGCCGCCAGCCGGGGCGCCTGGGTGCGCCAGTCCTTCACCAGGAGGTCCCAGCCGTCATTCGGACTGGCGACACCAGACGGTTGGCGAAGCAGGCTCCGCGCATCGACGGCGAGCGCGAACTCCGGCAGCACCTGGAGCGGCAGCATGTCGCGAAGCCAGACCTGCGCCGTCCAGAGCCGATCATACCCGGCGCTGTGCTCACGGATCCGCGTGACGAGCTCCGCCACCGTGTCGCGCACCCACTGTTCATAGCGTTCCAGCGCGAGGGTCAGCCGCGAAGCCTTCAGCACGGAGACGGTGCCCTGGCGTTCATCGCCCCAGTTCCACCGGCCCATCGCCATTCCGGACACGGAGCAGATGTTCTCCACCCACGCAGCCTGGATGAAGCGCGCGCGCAGGGTGGCGTCCTCCCCGTCCCCAGCGGTGAGGAAGCCCCTGGAGAGTCGCACCAGGAACGCGCGCCACTGCGCGGTGAGGATGGCGAACTCGATGAAGGTGTTCCACGAGGGGGGCGTCCACCAGAACGCGGCCTGGACGAACGGCTCGCCGCGCGCGCGGCCCGACCAGAACTCGTGCACGGTGGCGATCATCTCCGGACTCATCTCGAGCGCCGTCACGTCCGCGCTCAGCACGCGGGGCCGCTCGAAGAGCATCAGCACGTCATGCAGGACCATGAACCAGCCGGCGACGTTCGCGGGCAGCGGCGCTTCGCGGCCGGGTTGCTCCAGGTCCTCCAGCACCAGGATCACCTCGTGGAAGCGGCGCAGGTGCACCTCCGTACCCAGCACCCGGGCGTGCGCGCCCGTCCCGTTTCCACCGGGATCGCGCGGCGGCGCCTGCAGGACGCCATGGAGGCTGGTGCGCTTGGAGCGGCGGATGGGCTTGCCCGTCAGGTCCAGGCAGACGCGGCCCTGGTCGTCCTGACGGAGGATGCGGTGGTGCAGTTGCTCGCTGGCCCAGGCCGGCAGGTCGCTCTCGTCGATGGCGTTGCGGAGCATCTCCGAGGCGATGCGGACCACGGACTCACCCTGCTCCGGCGCGGCCCCGGTGGTGGGCGCGGCGGAGCACATGACCTCGTGCCGGACGGCGTGCCACAGGTCCTGCAGGGTGCGCGCGGGCAGCGTGAGCGCGAGCCTCCCCACGTGGTGGAGGAGCGGCTCGTCCGGGCGCGCTTCGGTTTCGCGGGCCTCCGCGTCGTCATTGCGGAGGGCTTCGCGGTAGCAGCGCGCCACGTCGGGCGCGAGGCGGGCTTGCAGGTCGAAGAGATCCGCGAAGGTCTCCAGCACGCGCGACTCCGTCCGCTTGCTGGCAGGGAGGCGCAGGCGCCGCAGCAGCGAGCCCAGCGGCTCACCTCTCCCGTCCACAGGGAAGCGCCAGGCCTCGTGGGGTTCCACCAGGTCCAGCGCGATGCGGTAGCTGGGCGGCAGCGCGCGGCGCAGCGTGGTGGCCGCCTGGCGCCGGGCGATGGCGAGCGTCTCCTCCTGGCCGCGCGCACCGATGCCAGCCTGACCTGAGATGATCAGCTCCTTCTGGAAGGAGCGCTCCATGAAGCGCTGGAACTCCTGGTGTCCGGCGGCCAGGACGAACCAGAGGTGGCGGCTGGCCACCATGCGCGTGAGCTTCACGATGTTGTAGAGGTGCTCGATGCTGCGGTCCACGTTGTCGATGGGCAGCACCAGCAGCACCTGGTCACCGCCGGACGCGCCGAAGCGCGGCATGGACAGCGTGCGCGCCACGTCCTCCATGGCGTCCGCGAAGCGCGGCTGGAAGTTGGCGTAGATCTCCGACGCGCGGATCTGTTGCTCCGCGCGCACGCGGGCATCGGTGGTGGACGGGATGTCCTCCCACATGAACGACGCGTCGCGGATGAGGTGATCCAATTTCCCCCACGTCTCCTCCGCGCCCTCTTCCAGGATGGAGGAGGCCCACCGGGCGGACTCGCCGCGCTCGCCCTTCCCGCGGCGGGGTTGATCCAACGCGGCCCGCACGCGGACCAGCAGCGTGGCCAGCAGGTTCGCCTGCGTCGGGACGGGTTCCAGGTCGAGCGGCTCCAGCCAGAGGATGCGCCGCTCCAGCCGTTCGAGCGTCCGCGACAGCGCGGGCACCTCCGGACCGGGCGCCCCGCGCACGAAGGACTTCCAGTCCCGCAACGCCTGCACGGCGCTGAGCAGAAGGGTCGTCTTGCCGCAGCCCCGGGCGCCGGAGACGAGGAGGCTGGTGGAGAGGTGTTCAGTGCTGGCCGCGTCCGCGCTGCCCTCGCAGGCCGCCTCCAGCCAGGAGAAGAGCTCCCGGAGTCCCTGGCGGGTGGACGTCAGCAGGTCGTCCCACGCGAAGGCCTGCGCCTCCGCCTGGGGCGTGGGCAGGTACGGCTGACCCGCCTCCGGGGCATCGTGCGGTGTCGTGGCCATGGCCCCGGAGGATGGGCGGGGGACACCGCCGTGCGAATCGCCCTGGAGTGAGGAGGGATGTCACCCCGAGGAAGCAGTGCGGGCGCGAAGTCCGAATCACGCGGCGTGCGCATGTTGCGGGAGGAGGCGGCGCATGAAGCCAGGGCAGCACACACCCGAAATCGAATCCTTCTACCACCTGGGGCCTGGCCCCCTGGGGACGCATGCCTGTCAGGGCACCGCCTGCTTCGTCGCGCGCCACCTGGATGCTGCGCGCTGGCGGCAGGCCACTTCGGGCGAGACCCGCGTCTACTGCCTGGGCCAGTGCTACCGGGCGCCCTCCGTCACGGGTGAGGACGCTCGCCCTGAAGTGCACGTCCGGGCCCCCCAGGCCATCACGCTGGGGCGCGTCGCCAGCGGTGGAGCCCGCGCCGTGACAGAGGCCACCCGCCAGGGCGCCTACGCGGCCCTGGAGCAGGCGTTGTCCTCGCCCCCCGAGGCCCTCATCGCGCAGGTGGAGCGGTCCGGGCTGCGCGGCCGGGGAGGCGCGGGCTTCCCCACCGGACGCAAGCTGCGCGCGGTGGCCGCCGCGCCTGGCGCGGAGAAGGTCGTCGTGGCCAACGCGGACGAGGGTGACGCCGGGGCCTATATCGACCGCTTCCTGATGGAGGACGACCCCCACGCCGTGCTGGAGGGCCTGTTGCTGGCGGCCTACGCGGTGGGCGCACGCCGGGGCGTCATCTACGTGCGCAAGGAGTATCCGCTCGCGGCGTGCGTGCTGCACGTGGCCCTGCACGAGGCCCACCGTGAGGGCGTGCTGGGTCCACACATCCTGGGCAGCGCGTTCTCCTGCGAGGTCTCCATCGAGGTGGGGCGCGGCAGCTACCTGTGCGGCGAGGAGACGGCGCTGCTCAACGCCCTGGAGGGACGCCGGCCCTTCGTGCGCGCGCGGCCCCCCTACCCCGCCCAGGCGGGCCTGTTCGGCCAGCCCACGCTGGTGCAGAACGTGGAGACGCTCGCCAACCTCCCGTGGATCTCACGCCATGGTGGCGAGGCCTACGCGGCGCTGGGAATCCCGGGCAGCCGGGGCACGAAGGTGCTGTCGCTCAACTCGCTCTTCCACCGCCCGGGACTCTACGAAGTGGAGCTGGGCACGCCGGTGCGCACCGTGGTGGAGGAGCTGGGAGGCGGGCTGCGCACCGGGCCGATGAAGGGCGTCCTCATTGGCGGGCCGCTGGCGGGCATCCTCCCTCCGCACCTGCTGGACACCCCGCTGGGCTTCGAGGAACTCCAGGCGGTGGGCGCCTCCGTGGGGCATGGCGGCGTGGTGGCCTTCGACGCGCACACGCCCATCGCCGCGCTGGTGCACCACGTCTTCTCCTTCGGCGCGTACGAGTCATGCGGAAGGTGCACGCCCTGCCGCCTGGGGGCGCGACACGTCGAGCGACTCTTCGCGCGCGTGCTGGACGCCGGCACCGCCCCCCGTGCCGGCGCGGCGGACTGGGAGGAGGTCACCGAGGCGCTGCGCCTCACCAGCCTGTGTGGACACGGCACCGGGCTGGGGGAGTTCGCCCGGAGCGTGCTGCGCCACTACCGGGAGGAGGTGGAGGCATGCTTCGGGTGATCATCGACGGGCAGGCTCGCGAGTGCGCGCCCGGCACCGTGTTGGAGGCGCTGGAGTCCCTGGGCATCTCCATCCCCGCGCTATGCGACGACACACGCCTGACGCCGGTGGGCGCGTGCCGCACGTGCATCGTGGAGGTGGAGGGTTGCGAGCGTCCGGTGGCCGCCTGCACCACTCCACTGGCGGAGGGCATGGAGGTGCGCACGCGCAGTCCCCAGGTGGAGGCGCGGCGCCGGGTGCTGCTGCGGCTGCTGGCCTCCCAGTACCCGGCCGAAGCGGTGGCGCGCCACCCGGACAAGCCCTTCCACCGCGCGCTGCGCGAGTACGGCCTTGCGGACGAGGCGCTCGGCACGCACCGGCCGGAGTCGCTGGACGACTCGCACCCGTACATCCACGTGGACATGTCCCAGTGCATCCACTGCTACCGCTGCGTGCGCATCTGCGACGACGTTCAGGGACAGTTCGTCTGGCGGGTGTGGGACCGGGGCGCCGCGACGCGCATCCTCCCGGACGGGCCCAGCCTGCGGGAGAGCTCGTGCGTCTCCTGCGGGGCGTGCGTGGACAGCTGCCCCACCGGCGCGCTGGAGGACCGCACCCTGCTGGACCGGGGCTCGCCGGAGGCGTGGACGCGGACCACCTGCTCCTACTGCGGCGTGGGCTGCGAGATGGACGTGGGCACGCGTGAGGGCCGCATCGTCACCGTGCGGCCCTCGCGCGAGGGCCCGTCCAACCGGGGCCACCTGTGCTCCAAGGGGCGCTACGCCTTCGACTTCGTGACGGCGCCGGACCGCGTCACCGTGCCGCTCCTGCGCGAGGCGGGCGGCTGGAGGCGGGCCTCCTGGGACGAGGCGCTGGGCTTCATCGCGGAGCGCCTGCGCCGCCTGCGGGACGCGCACGGCCCGGACACGGTGGGCATGCTGGGCTCCGCTCGCGCCACCAACGAGGAGAACTACCTGGCGCAGAAGCTGGCCCGCGTGGTGCTGGGGACGAACAACGTGGACTGCTGCGCCCGCGTGTGCCACGCGCCCAGCGCCGCCGGGCTGAAGCGGATGCTGGGCACGGGCGCCTCCACCAACTCCTTCGAGGACGTGGAGCACGCACGCACCCTGCTGGTGGCGGGCAGCAACGCCACCGAGTGCCACCCCGTCGTCGGCGCCCGCATCAAGCAGGCGGTGCTCCGGGGCGCGAAGCTCATCGTCATCGACTCGCGGCGCACGGAGCTGGCGCGCTACGCGGACGTGCACCTGCGGCCCCGGCCCGGCACGGACGTGCCGCTGCTCAACGCGCTGGCCCAGGTCATCGTGGCCGAGGACCTTTGCGCCCCGGACTTCCTGCGCGAGCGCGTGGACGCCGTGGAGGACTTCCAGGCCTTCATCCGCGACTGGACGCCCGAGCGCGCCGCGCGGCTGTGCGACGTGGACGCGGAGGACCTCCGGACGGCCGCGCGCCTCTACGCCACGCACGGCCCGTCCATGATGGTGCACGGGCTGGGCATGACGGAGCACGTGCAGGGCACGGAGACGGTCATGGCGCTGGTGAACCTGGCGCTCCTGACGGGCAACCTCGGCGGACCGGGCATGGGCGTCAACCCGCTGCGCGGACAGAACAACGTGCAGGGCGCGGCGCACATGGGCTGTGAGCCGGGACAGCTCACCGGCTACGTCCCCCTGGAGGAGCACCGCGCCCGCTTCGAGGCCGCCTGGGACTCACCCCTGCCCTCCACGCCGGGACTGGACCTGATGCGGATGATGGAGGCGGCGCGCGGCGGGAGGCTCAAGGCGCTGTGGGCCTTCGGCTACGACGTGCTGCTCACCAACCCGGGGGCGAACACCACGCGCGAGGCGCTGGAGCAACTGGAGCTGCTGGTGGTGCAGGACCTGTTCCTCAACGAGACCGCGCGGGCCTGCGGCCACGTCTTCCTGCCCGCGTGCACCTCGTTCGAGAAGGACGGCACGTTCATGAACGGCGAGCGGCGCGTGCAGCGGGTGCGCGCGTCGCTGCCCCCTTCGGGGGAGTCCCTGCCGGACTGGGAGATCCTCTGCCGCGCGGCGCGCGCGCTGGGACACCCTGAAGGTTTCGCGTTCACCACCCCTGAAGGAATCTGGGACGAGGTGCGGCGCATGTGGCCCGTGGGGGCCGGCCTGTCGTATGCGCGCCTGGAGCACGGCGGCCTCCAGTGGCCCTGCCCCGACGAGGCGCATCCAGGCACCCGGGTGCTGCACACCGACGGCTTTGCCCTGGGCCCCCGGGCGGCGCTGCGCCGCATCAGCTACACGCCGTCGCCGGAGGCGCGCTCGGAGGACTTCCCCTTCGTGTTGATGACGGGCCGGCGGCTGTATGCGTTCAACGCGGGGACCATGACGTCCCGCACGCCGAACGCGCGTCTCCAACCCGGCGACTGGCTGGACATGGCCCCGGCGGACGCGGAGCGGCTGGGGCTCCACGAGGGCGCGCGCGTGCGGGTGCGCAGCCGGCATGGCGAGGCGGTGCTGCCCATGCACCGCGCGGAGGGGCTGCGGCCCGGCGAGCTCTTCACCACCTTCCACACCGCGGAGACCCTCATCAACGCCGTCATCGGCCCGCATCAGGACCCGTATACCCATACGCCCGACTACAAGGTCACGGCCGTCCGGGTGGAGCTCGTGGAATAGCCGGGGCGCGGCGGCGAGCGGCGCCCCGCTCGTGGCACCCCGCCCTCCGCCGCCCTACCCTCATCCTCGAGGGCCCGGGATCCTGGCCCGGAGGTGCCATGGCCGACTCACAGTCCCAGACCGCGTTGAGCGCCCTGCGCATCGACCGCTCCGCCGCCCCCGTGAAGCGCCGGCGCAGACCGCGCTGGCTCATCACCGCGGGGCTCCTGGTGGCGGTGCTCGTCCTGGTGGCTGGCGCGGTGGCACGCCGAGCGCCCACCGTGCGCGTGGCCGAGGTGCGTGAGCCGCTCCCCGGCGAGCAGCAGACGGAGCTGTCCGCCTCCGGCTACGTCGACTCGCGGCGCCGCTCGGTCATCGCGCCGCTCGTCGCGGGCCAGCTCGTGGAGGTCGCCGTGGAGGAAGGAGAGCCCGTGCGGCAAGGCCAGGTGCTTGCCCGGCTGGATGACCGGGATGCCCGCGTGGTGCTGGATCGCGCCAAGGCTTCGGTGCGGGCCTCCGAGGCCCAGCTCGCCTCCTCCGAAGCCCAGGCCGTCAACGCGCGGCGCACCACGCAGCGCACGCGCAACCTCGCCCGGCAGGGCGTCATCCCCCGGGCCCAGCTCCTGGACGTGGAGACCGCGGGCCGCGCCACGCAGGAGTCCCTCAACCTGGCCCGGGCGCAGCTCGCCGCCGCCCGCCGGGCGAGCGAGGCGGCCCGCCTCCAGCTCATGCACACCGTGGTGCGCGCGCCGTTCGACGGCACCGTGTCGAAGAAGCTCGCGAACGAGGGCGCGGTGCTCGCGCCGGCCGCCCTCACCGGCACCAACCTGGGCGGCATCGTGGAGCTGGTGGACCTGCACGCCCTGGAGGTCGAGGCCGAGGTCAGCGAGGAGCAGCTCTCGCGCATCCACATCGGCCAGCCCGCGCTCATCTTCCTGGACGCCATGCCGGAGCGCGCCTTCCCTGGAACGGCGACCACGGTGCGCCCCGCCATCGACCGCTCCAAGGCCACCGCCACCGTGCTGGTGCACTTCCAGTCCGTCCCCCAGGGTGCGCTGCCGGACATGGGCGCCAAGGTGTCCTTCCTCCGCCAGCCGCTGCCTCCCGGGGAGCTGGCCGCGCACGGACAGCCCCCGCGCGTGCCCGCCAGCGCGGTGGTGCGCGACGCGAAGGGCGCGGCCGTGTGGGTGGTGAAGGACGGGCGGCTCACGCGCCAGCCGGTGCGCGTGGGCGAGCGCGTGGGCGACGAGGTGTCCCTGACACAGGGCCCAGGGGCGGGCACGCAGGTGGTGGTGGCCCCGGACCCGAAGCGCCTTCGCGACGGCCGGCGCGTGAAGGTGGAGGCGGGCAACGGATGATCCAGGACGCGCGACCCGAGGCCCCGCCCCCCATGGTGCGCCTGAGGGGCGTGTCCAAGACCTACCGGCGCGGCACGGTGGAGGTGCCCGTGCTGGCCTCGGTGGACCTGACCATCGGCACTGGCGCCTTCGAGGCGTTCATGGGCCCGTCCGGCTCCGGCAAGTCCACGCTGCTCAACCTCGTCTCCGGGTTGGACCGGCCCACCACCGGTGTCGTCGAGGTGGCCGGCCGGGACCTGTCGGAGTTGGATGACCGGGAGCTCAGCGACTGGCGCGCCGCCCACGTGGGGTTCGTGTTCCAGCTCTACAACCTCATCCCCGTGCTCACGGCGGCGGAGAACGTGGAGCTGCCCCTGTTGCTCACGCCGCTGACGCGCGGGGAGCGGCGCCGGCACGTGGCCGCGGCGCTGGAGCTCGTGCGGCTGGGCCACCGCGTGAGCCACCGCCCGCCACAGATGTCCGGCGGCGAGCAGCAGCGCGTGGCCATTGCCCGCGCCATCGTCACCGACCCGGACCTCATCATCGCGGACGAGCCCACGGGGGACCTGGACCGCAAGGCGGCGGAGGCCGTGCTGGATCTCTTCGGCGTGCTCCACCGGGATCTGCACAAGACGCTCGTCATGGTGACGCACGACCCGCAGGCCGCCGAGCGCGCGGGCCGCGTGCACCACCTGGACAAGGGGGTGCTCCAGTGAACTACGTGGGATTCGCGAGCCGCGACCTGATGCGAAACCCGCTGCGGCTGACGCTCACCGTCCTCGCGGGCGCGGTGGGCGTGACGGCCTTCATCTTCCTGAGCACCGTCGTCGACCTCTTCTATTACAACGCGCGGGCGGCGCAGGTGGACCGGCTCATCGTCCGCAACAAGGTGTCCTTCACCCAGCCGCTGCCGCTGTCCTATTACGCGCGCATCGCCGCGCTGCCGGGGGTCACCGCCGTCACGCACCAGGAGTGGTTCGGCGGCAAGCTGGGCGACACGCAGAAGGACTTCTTCGCCAACTTCGCCGTCGACGCACACACCTTCCTGGACGTCTTCCCGGAGTACGTCGTTCCCCCCGCGCAGCTCGCCGCCTTCCGCGGCGACCCGTGCGGCGCGCTCGTGGGGGAGCAGCTGGCCCGGCGCTTCGGATGGAAGGCGGGGGACCGGGTGACGCTCAAGGGGCAGCTCTACCCTGGCGACTGGACGTTCAACGTGCACGGCATCTACCGCGGCGCGCGGCCCGGCGTGGACACCAGCACGCTGGTGTTCGGCTACCGCTGCCTCAACGAGAGCGACCGGCTGACCGAAACCATGAAGGACAAGGCCGGCATCTACGCGGTGCGCGTGGACGACCCGTCGCGCTCGGCCGAGGTGGCGGCGGCCATCGACCACCTGTTCGACAACAGCCCCTACCCGACGAAGACGGAGAGCGAGAAGGCCTTCCAGCAGGGCTTCGTGGCCATGTCCTCGGCCATCGTCACCGCGGTGCGGGTGGTGTCCAGCGTCATCCTGCTCATCATCCTGCTCGTCATCGGCAACACGCTGGCCATGGGCGTGCGCGAGCGCACCCGGGACATCGCCACCCTGCGCGCTCTGGGCTTCCGCCCGCGCGCCGTGGTGGCGCTGGTGCTGGCCGAGTCCTCCTTCATCGGCCTGTGCTCGGCGGCGCTGGGCGTGACGGCCGCGCCGGTGCTGGTGGGAATCTTCGCGAAGCTCATCGCCTCGCGGTTCGGTCCCATGCCGGACCACCTCACGCGCGGGCACACGCTCTGGGTCTCCGCGCTCGCGGCGGTGGCGGTGTCCCTGCTGGCGGGCGTGGGGCCGGCGCTGCGCGCGGTGCGGCTGCCGGTGGCGGAAGGCCTGAGGAAGGTGGCCTGAGCGATGGTGCCGCTCTTCTACAACGCCCGCAGCCTGTGGGCGCGCCGGCTGTCCACCGGCCTCACGGTGGTGGGGCTGGGGCTCGTCGTCTTCGTCTTCTCCGCGGTGCTGATGCTGGCCAACGGCATCGAGTCCGCGCTGGCCTCGGGTGGAGACGCGTCCAACGTCGTCGTGCTGCGCAAGGGGGCCACCAGCGAGCTGGTCAGCGGCGTGGAGCGGGACGCGGTGCGCATCCTCTCCACGGATCCCCAGGTGGCGTCCGGGCCGGACGGCCAGCCGCTGGTGGCCGGAGAGCGGGTGGTGCTGCTGACGCTGCCCAGCGGACGCACGCAGGCGATGAACACGTCGGCGCGCGGCATCAGCGCGGAGAGCTTCGAGGCGCGGCCGGAGGTCCAGCTCGTCTCCGGGCGCAGGCCCCGGCCGGGCACCAACGAGGTGGTGCTGGGCCGCTCGCTCGTCGGGACCTCGCCAGACGCCACGCTGGGAGGGGAGCTGCGGTTCGCCCGGCAGCGCTGGCCGGTGGTGGGCGTCTTCGCCGCCCGGGGTGGCGCCTTCGAGTCCGAGGTGTGGGCGGACGCCATGCGCCTGGGCACTGCCTTCGGGCGCGAGGACTACAACTCCGCGGTGGTGCGGCTGCGCTCGCCCGCGGAGGTGGAGGCCTTCGTGAAGCGCGTGGAGGCCAACCCACGCTTCACGCTGGAGGCCCGGCCGGAGCCCGAGTACTGGGCGGACCAGGCCAGCGGGCTGGCGGCCTTCATCCGCGTGCTGGGCCTCTTCGTGTCCTTCGTCTTCAGCGTGGGCGCGGTGCTGGGGGCGATGATCACCATGTACGCCCAGGTGGCGACGCGCGTCGCGGAGCTGGGGATGCTGCGCGCGGTGGGCTTCCGGCGGCGCAGCGTGCTGGCCAGCGTGGTGGTGGAGTCCGCCATGCTGGGCGCGGCCGGAGGCGTGCTGGGCGCGCTGGGGGCGCTGGCCACGCGGTGGATCCACATCCGCACGCTCAACTTCCAGACGTTCGCGGCGGTGAGCTTCGGCTTCTCCCCCACCCCCGCCATCCTGCTGGGCGCGCTGCTGTTCGGCACGGCGATGGGTCTCCTGGGCGGGCTCTTGCCCGCGCTGCGCGCCGCGCGCCTGTCCATCCTGGACGCGCTGCGCGCCTGAAGGGCCATGAACACCTCTCCCCTGCCACAGGAAGAGCACCACGGGCTTCCTGCCATGTGGGGCCGGGCGCTCCTGCTGGTGATGATGCTCGCCGGCCTCGCGCTGCTCGCGTCCTCGGAGGCGTTCCAGTCCCTGCTGCGCCGGGCCGTCGACGCGGCCGCGCCCGTCATCTCCACGCATCCCGTCTGGGGCGCGGTGCTCTTCGTCCTGCTCTCCGCCCTGTCGGCGATGCTGGCCTTCTTCTCCAGCGCGCTGCTGCTGCCGGTGGCGCTCCAGGCCTGGGGCAAGGCGGTCTGCGCGCTCCTGCTCTGGTTGGGCTGGATGCTGGGCGGCGCTTGCGCCTACGGCATCGCCCGCGCATGGGGCAGGCCCGTCATCCGCCGGCTCACCTCCGCCAGCCTGCTCGCCCGTTACGAGGAGCGCATCTCCCGGCGCACGCCCTTCGGTGTGGTGCTCCTCTTCCAGCTCGCCGTCCCATCCGAAGTCCCGGGCTACGTGCTCGGTCTCGCGCGCTATGGCCTGCGCCGCTATCTGGCCGTCCTCGCCCTGGCGGAGCTCCCCTACGCGGTGGGCACTGTCTACCTGGGCGCCAGCTTCCTGGAGCGGCGCACCCCCGTGCTGCTGGGACTGGGCGCGGCCGGCGTCCTCGCCGGCCTGTGGGCCTTCCATCTGCTGCGCAAGCGCCTGGGTCAACAGTCCTCCAGCCCGTGAGCCCTACTCGACTCGGGAGGGAGCATCCGGGCGTCGAGCTGTACTACCAGACGGTGGGCCTGCTCTTCACCGCGTGGACGACGCAGTTCCGCTTCAATGGCAATGGAGACGGCACGCTCTTCTATCCGGGGCTGCCCTCCATCATCGGTGGCACCACCGAAATCCCGCTGCCCTCGCTGCGCATGAAGCTCATCCGGCAGGGCATGCAGGACTACGAATGGCTGAAGCTGGTGAGTGACGCGGGCGACCCGGCGTATGCGCGTGCCGTGGCCCGGAAGCTCATCCCGCACGCCTGGGCGGTCCCCGACGACGGCGAGGCCTTCGACCGGGCGCGGCTCCAGCTCATCCGGCGCTACCTGCAGCTGTGCCGCAACCGCGTCACGCCGCCGTAGGCGACGGCGTGCGCAGGCGCGCCGCTCACGGGTCGTAGCAGGGACCGCACTGGCGCACCTCGACGGTGGACCACTCCGCCGCGGGACACTGCGTGGCCAGCTCCACCGCTTCCTCGCGCGTCTTCACGTCGATGAGGAAGAAACCGCCGATGATCTCCTTGGACTCGGTGAACGGCCCGTCGCTGAAGCTGAGCTTCCCGTCGCGCCGCTCCACACGGATGCCCTCCGAGTCCGAACGCAGGGAGTCCGCCGCCTTGAGGATGCCGCGCGCCTGGAGCGACGCCCCGAAGCCCCGCATCCGCTCCATCCGGTCCGCCGAGACGCGCTTCTTTTCCGCCGTCTGGGGCATCCCGCCCTCGACCTGCCTCACCACCAGCATGTACGCCATGGCCTGCTCCTTTTTGGGACGCAGCCTATGCCACCGGTCCCACGCGACCGCTACTACCCTAGTAGTCACGGATACTTGGCTTAGAGCGGATATCCTTGTCAGCCCTGTTTGCGAGGCTGACGACCCATGCGTACATCCCGAATCTCCCTCCCCCTGCTGCTGACCCTGACGGCGTTCAGTGGCTGCCGGAACGACGACCCGCCGGCGCCCTCCCCGCTCAAGGCCACCCTCCACCGCACGGCGTACGGCGTCCCCCACATCCAGGCCGACGGCTATCGCAGCCTGGGCGCTGGCATCGGCTACGCGCAGGCGCAGGACGCGGTCTGCATCCTCGCGGATCAGTTCCTCAAGGTCCGTGGCGAGCGCGCTCGCTACCTGGGCCGGGGCCCGCAGGACGCCTTCCTCGAAAGCGACTTCACCTACCTGGGGCTCGCGCTGCGGACCCGCGCCGAGGCCAGCTTCGCGGAGCAGTCGCAGGACCTGCGCGACCTCGTGCAGGGCTATGCCGCTGGCTACAACCAGTACCTCGCGGATGTGCCGGCCGCTCAGCGTCCCGAGCCCTGTCGGGGAGCCGCGTGGGTGAAGCCCATCAGCGCGTACGACCTGATGGCGTACCACCTGGACCTGTCGCTGTTCGACACGCTGATCCCGCTGCTCGGCTACGTGGGCAACGCGCAGCCTCCGAGCGCGGAGACGGGAGGCGAGCGGCTCCAGTCGAGGCCGCTCGCGCTGTCGCCGCGCAAGGATGAGCTGGGCAGCAACGGCTGGGCGCTGGGCCGCGAGAAGACGGCCAGTGGCCGGGGCATGCTCGTTGCCAACCCGCACTTCCCCTGGGAGGGCAGCCTCCGCTTCCACGAGAGCCACCAGACGATCCCCGGCAAGCTGGATGTGTACGGCGTATCCCTGCTGGGCGTTCCGGCGATCAACATCGGCTTCAACCGCGACATCGCGTGGACGCACACCGTGACGGCGTCGAGCCACCTGACGCTTTACCGGCTCAAGCTCGTGCCGGGCGACCCCACGGCGTACGTCTATGACGGAGCGACTCGCCGCATGACGTCGCGGACCGTCACCGTCAACGTGCGAGGGACCGACGGCGGCATGACGCAGGAGAAGCGCACGTTCTGGCGCAGCCACTACGGCCCCATCCTGGCCGGCCCCGGCGCGGATTGGACGGACGAGACCGCGTACACGACTCGCGACGCGACCGAGGACAACCCGCGCTTCGCGGAGCACTGGGTGCGCCTGAACACGGCCCGAGACATCGGCGAAGCCGCGGACGTGGAGCGAACCGTGCGCGGCGCGCCCTGGGTGAACACGCTCATGACGAGCGCGGACGGCGATACGCGCTACGTGGACGCGTCGCGGGTCCCCTATTTGAGCCCCGCCACCGTCGCGGCGTATCGCGACTCGCTCGAGTCCACCCCGGACGCGCCGGTGTTCGCGTCACTGGGGCTGGTCCTGCTGGACGGAAGCACGTCCCGCGACGAATGGGTGGGCCTGGACAGCGAGTCGCAAGGCCTGGTGCCGACCACCGTCATGCCGCAGCTCCGCCGCACGGACTTCGTGATGAACGCGAATGATCCGGCGACGTTCACCAACCCCGCATCTCCCCTGCTCGACCTGCCCTTCCTCTACGAGATCTTCGGGACACGCGGCCGCATGAGCACGCGCTCGCACATGAACCTCACGCTGATCACCGAACAGGGTGACACCGCGGCGGCCGGGAGCGACGGGCGCTTCACGCGCGAGGAGGCCGAGCAGGCCATCCTGAGCAACCGCACCTGGGTGGCGGAGCAACTGCGCACGGCCGTTGTGCAGCGCTGCCAGGGCGCGGAGCCCATCGTCGTCGAGGGCGCTCCGGTGGACATCGCGGAGGCGTGCCAGCTGATTGCGGCGTGGGATGGCCGGCTGGACCTGGACCGCTCGGGAGCCATCGTCTGGCGTGAGTTCCTGAACGGCTTCAACCGCTCCGACCTCGTGGACAAGGGCGCCCTCTTCACGCAGCCCTTCGATCCGGCCCGGGCGGCGGTGACGCCGTCGGGATTGGTCCCCGCGCCGGAGTCCGGCGTGGATCCGGTGAACCAGAAGCTGGCGGAGGCCGTGGCGCTCCTGGGCAAGGCGGGCATCGCGGTGGGAACGAAGCTGGGCGACGTGCAGTTCGCGTGGAAGGAAGACCGCAAGGTGCCGCTGCACGGTGGCGCGGCCTTCGAGGGCGTCACCAACGTCGTCGGCTATTCCGGCGCGAACGCGACGCTGCTGCCGCAGTCCCAGCCGCAGGGCCCGCTGCTCTCCCCCGGCACGGGGCTCACGCCAGAAGGCTACCTGGTCGACTTCGGGACCAGTTTCCTCATGGTGATGGAGTTCACGCCGGAGGGGCCCAAGGCGAACGCGGTCCTCTCCTACGCGGAGTCCACCGACCCGGCGTCCCCGCACTTCGCGGACCAGACGGACCTCTTCTCCAGCAAGCACTTCCGTCCCGTGCGCTTCAGCGAAGCGGACATCCTCGCGGATCCGGAGCTCACGACGCTGGAGCTGACCGTCGACGCCACGTCGAAGCTCGAATAGCGACCCAGGGGCCTACGCCCTCACGCGCCCCACCAGCGAAAGGCCCCTAGATGAACGCCCTGTCCCAATTCATCAAGCAACTCCGCGCCTGATGAACCGGCAACCTCCGGTACGTTGGAATGTGCCGCGAACGGAGTGATGGCGACAGGGCACTTCAAGGCTTCTTGGACCTGCGTCCGACGCAGGTCATCCAGCGCCACCAGGACGTCGTGGGCCGTTACCAATCCGGCCCGCGACCGCAGCGCTCGCAACATCCCGGCAACCGCCTCCAGTGCCTCCGCGAGCATTTCTGACCCGTGGCCTGAGCGCTGACTCCGCCAGCCATACTGCTCACAGACCAGCGCCTTGATCACATCGTGGACTGGCCATGCCAGATCGATGACTGCCGCCGCCCCCGCGGCCAGGAAGCTCGGCGCGAGGCCTGGAATCCGGTCCTCGTGGTCAAACAGGAGACGCTCGCGGTCAGCACCTCCCGCCGTGGAGGCCCACAACTCCACGACCCGGCAGTGAGGCATCAGCAGATCGACCAGATTTCCTTCCACCAGGGAACGTCCGTCCGACAGTCGGAACATCGCCGTCGCGTCGTTGATGGACTCGGGGCGCCCGACGCCGTAGATGCGCAGCGCACTGATTCTTGAGGCGTGCGCCTGCAAGGCATCCAACTCAAAGGCACTGGACGCTGGATTGCGTGGGGCCTGAATGAACTGCTCCGGCGGCTTCCCCCCATGCAAGGTCGTCAATGCGGCTTCACCGAAACACGTTGTCGTTCCCGCTGGAGCCAACAGGCACGCCGTGAAGTCTTCTCCTGAAGGCTGAGGAGCGCCGAGACGACCGAACCCCTCCGAGGGAACATGGAAAAGTCCCTCCACCTGCTCGGCAAGCAGCTCGCCACGCCCCAGGCGGATTCCCAACAAGGGAAGCGCACGCAGGGCTCCCGGAGCGAACACGCGCCAACGCAATCGCAGCCCGGACTGGGCTTCGTCCAGAAGGGACGCCAGCGCTGGGGCCAGCGCAGCTTCAAGCCTCCGCCATGCATCGCGGCGATCTCCAGAAACCCCTCGCCTCGAAGTCGTGTCTTCGCTCGAAGTCCCCAGCAGATCGCCCAGAGCCGCTCGCACTGCCTCAGCGGGGAGCCGGAGTGTTCGTCCTCGCGGCCCTCCCCCGTCGTTCCACCACGCGATGATCAAAAGGGTTTCGTCGGGGGTCAGGGTCAGCCCCAGCAGGCCAAATCCCTCCTTGAGGGAGCCCAGCCTCCGCTCGTTCGATTCAAGGTCCAAGCCAGGGTCCAGCGCCGCTGGGAGCCCCCGGGACGCCTGGGCGCCGGACAACAAGCGCCGGGTGGCGTCGATTTCGAGGATTTCGTCCCACATCCGATTCGCGCCGTCCTCCAGAAGCGACAGGGTGCGAATCGCCTCGAACGCGGCGGTGCATGCGGGGCGCACCTGTTCCTGCCTCTGGCTGATGAGCAACTCCAGGCACCAGGCAGTCAAACCCGAGGAACCCCGAGGACTCGTCTTCATGGCCTGCCTCGTCAACGAATGCGGGTCCAAGGGATGGGGCTGGATCCTCTTCTGAATGGATGCCGGATCCGCCAACAGCACCGCATTGGACAAGGCCGCACTCAATGTCTGCCGACGCCGGATGTATTCATGCAGGCGCCGCATGGTTCGTGTCCACTGTTCCGAGGGCCCGGTGGAGAGCCATGCCATGCGCCCCAGGAAGGCCAGTCTCAGATCACTTGCGGAGTGGAGGCACGCCAGCAGGTGCACCTCGCTGCCAGGACGGTTCACCTCGTGTGAGGACAGGTAGAACTTCAACAACATTCGATAGGCAACGCCCAAGGTGCCAACCGTGACGACGAGGGCATGACGCTTGTCGCCGGAAGTTCCCCACAAGCTGGCCTCCATTCCGCCCAATGCCTGGGTGAGAAGCACGGCCGAAGGAACCGAGCTTGGGTTGGACCGAGACGCTTCGTTTCGCAGGGCATGAAGCGTCACCCCCGTCCGCTCACGTGGCGTCAACGGAAGTCGTGCGACCTCCGAGGCCTTCGTGCCGGGCTCCCAGGGATGCAGTGCGACTCGCAACCGGTGCCAGGCAGGAACCATCTCTCGGGGGCACTCCGCCCATGAGGCAATGGCCTGTGCATGCCGGAGCACCTCGTCGCGCCAGGACGCAGGAATCCCTTCGTCTCGTGGCAGCAACTCGACCGCGATCGTCACCACGCGAAGCGCCTCGAAGGAAACGGGATGAAGGCCATCGAGTTTGGGCATGAGGAGCGCCAAGGCATCGCGGAAGGCCTCGTCCACCCGCTCCGCGGTATAGACGGTGCGCAAGAGCCGCAAACGAGCCGACGCCGCCAATCCGTCCGCGTTCGTTTCGCCACCCAGCCGCTGGACATCCGCCAGCAGGAGTTCGGCCCGAGCAAGTGCCACTGGATGAGGAATGGGGGGCAACCGCAGCTCCTGGATGGCGACCTCCAACCAGAGGTGGGCGGCCTCCACGGACAACCGAATCCGGTCCGCGGTACCCACCCCAGGAGCGGCAAGCACTTCATGGAGCCACGCCAGCGCCTGCAGCACGTTGTTCCTGAACGCCCCCTGGAGACTGTCTCGCAACAGCCGCGAGACCCGGAGGGCTTGCTCCCCGGAGGGAATGTCACCCAGGTTCAGCATCGCCGCTTGCGCGAGCATGGGCTCCTGCTGCTCGCGATAGGAGTCCGGGCGGACGATGGGCTCCAGCGACAGGCAGCTCGTGATCACAGCCTGCTCCGAGTCGGTCAGCGGCCGTTCGGAATGCTCCGACCAGGGCTCCGCGGACTTCCACTCCGGAAGGCCTACGAAGCGGATTGCTGCCCATGAAACGGGACATCCGAAGACCCGGCGAATCCCCTCTCCCCCTGAATCCACCGACGCGGTCGTTCCCAGCAGGTCGAAAGTGGAAGCGAGCCCCTCGGGTCCCAGGTCCAGCCCCAGCAATCCGGCGAAGTCCTTGATGGCCTGCGCTTGCGGCTTGTGCCGCAGCTGTTCAATGAGGAGCTCCACCCCGTCACTGGACCACCAGCGCTGTGCCTCCAGCAGTGCGACCGCGGGGTCTCGGCCTTCAGAAAGACCGTTCCGGTACCTCCTGACGATGGCAGCCGTCACCAGGTCCGGAACGGGCCAAAGCGTCCCGACACAGGTTCGCGCTCCCGCCAGGAGCAAGAGGAAATCCAACCCGAAGGCTTCGTCGGCAGGAGGAGTTGTACCGCACCGGATTGTTGAGACACCAGGTTGGTCGTAATCAGGCCGCTTGCTTCTGCATCAGTTCCCGCCGGGCCTGACTCGGCGAGAGGAAGTGGTGACGCTCCAGCAACCAGTGCTCGTTGTA
>NZ_RAWF01000013.1:0-70034 GCF_003612075.1 Corallococcus sp. CA041A | reverse complement strand
GTCTCCGCCCCCCAGGAACCCCCTGGCGCGCCCGACGGAGGACTACAACTAGCGGTCCACCTCTTGCCTCCGGGGCCCCGTCATGGAGTGGGAGCATGGGAAGGCCATGGTGGTCGTGCCGGTGCTGGAAGCGGACGAGCTTATCGTGCTTGAGCTGCGTGAACGTGCGCGCGAAGTCCCAGTTGCTGGACCTGAAGTTCGCCGCCTTCAGCACGCGCTGGAAGATCACGCTGCAATTCTTGACGCGGCATCACCGCGTCCGGTTCCTTCATGGCACAGTCGGAGGATTCGCTGGGGTGTCGTGCCGCCATGTGCCCGGAGGCCACGAGCCCAAGAAAAGGTGCGCCCGTGAAGCAGACTTCGAGCCCTCGTTTCGAACTCTATCGTGAGGCCGTTCGTGACTCTGGTGCGCCAGGAAGAGGTCGGCCCGTCGTCGAGCGGTGCGAACTCGTGCCTCCGGCGGGAGTGGATCCCCTCTCCGTGAGGCTGTCCTTTCTGCCGTACTTCCACGAGGAGAAGCCCACGACGACGCTGGGCGCGTACTTCGATGCGAAGTCCAAGGGATTCGACTTCCTGCGGAGCGAGTTCTTCCCGCGGAGTCTCGACGGCTACAACAGTCATGACGAGTCCGAGCGGCGCTCGTTCATCACGCTTCTCGACGCCGCGTCTCCTCGCGCGCACGTCATTGTCGCCTGGAAGGATGAGCGACAGTGGTACGTCGATGAGCTCTTCTCCCGTCTCGAAGGCGTGGACGGCTGGTCGCGTGGCGAATGGGCCGAAGTGGTTGAAGGCTCGCTCGCGGACTTCATCCGCTTCTCTCCGTTGATCCAGTCACAGGTGGAGGCGGGACGGTCGTTGTCCGCGGACGCCCATCCGGCGGACGACGTCGTGCTCGAGCTGTCGAAGTCCCCGGGGATGCCCAACACGCGGCACTTCAATCTGGAGGTCTTCGCGGATGGCCGCTTCGAGGTGCGTCGTCCCCGCGAGCACGACTCGCGAGGCTCGGACGTCCATCGGCTCACGACGCTGCTCATCGCGGCCAGCCGGCTCCCGGCGGAGAGCGGTCCGTCGTTTCCTCGGCCCTTCATGCATGACGCGCAGACCCGGTCGGTCACCTACGTCGTCGCGGGGCGGCGCATCCGCGTGACGCTGGACGCGGACACGCCGCCCGACATCCAGAACTTCGCCAACCGGATGGCCGCCGCCTACGACGTGGAGCTCTGAGCGAGCGGCTCCGTTCCAGCAGGACCGCCTCGGTGCTCCCACGGATTTGAGCGACACTGGCGGACATGGCGGCCCGCCTTGCATCCCTCGTGTGTCTCCTCGCTGCATCGCCCGCCGCCGCCAACGTGGCCGCCTCCACGCGTACGCCCGCGACCTTCACCCTGTCACCGGGGACCGCGAGCACGCGCACGGAGGTGCTCAGCGAGAAGCTGGACTTCGATTGCGCGGAGGCGGAGCAGGAGGCGGTCTGCCGCTTCGAGGCGCGCTACCAGCTGCGCAACGGGACCCCCGAGGCGGAGGTCATCGATGCCGCGTTCCTGGGGCTCCGTACGCGCGAGGTCCGCGTGCGCTTCGACGAGGAGCCTCTCCCGGTGACAGAGGAGCAGGCGGCCTCGATGGGCCCCACGCCGGAGGATGCGTTCGGACGGCCCGCGCCTTCCCTGGTGGAGCGCTTCGGTTTCACCCTCACGCTTCCGCCCGGGAGGGAAGGGGAGCTGGTGGTGCGCGGCCTGATGCAGCTCGAGCGGCGCTTCCTGCCCTCGGGGTACGTGTGGCCCGCGGTCCAGTCGCGCCACGCACTGCTGTCCCCCAGTCCGGCGCGGGTCACGCACTGGGACATCGACTATCTGCTGGGGCCCATCCGGACCTGGGCGGGCAACCCCACGCTCCACGTCACGGTGCGTGTCCCTTCCGCGTGGGAGGTGGGCAGCAGCCCGGACGCATCCGCCCGCACGCTCCCGGTGGCCACGGGCTGGCGGCTTCGGCACGAGGGCGAGCAGGTGGTGGCGGAGCGGAGCCTCACGGCGGAGAGCGCGCCCGAGTGGCTCAACGTCACGCTGACGAAGCCCAAGCCGTGGTGGATTCCGGGCGGTGTGCAGCTGGGCCTGGGCGCACGGCTCGGGGATGGTTCCCGCTTCATGGCACGGCTCGGCTACCAGCTCGCCGCGCCCGAGTCCTTCCTGCATTCGCTCTCGGTGGAGACGGACTTTCGAGACCAGCTCGTCCTCACGCCGCTCACGCAGTATGCGACGCCCCAGGTTGTCATCATCCCGAGCTTCGGGCTTGGCCTGGGTGTACCGGTGCAGGTGCTCCCCGAAGCCAGGCCGGGCCTGCGGCTCCTCGCGGACCTGCACTTCGGTCCACTGGGGGCCGTGCTCACCTGGGACCACTACCCGGCGCTGCGGGAAGGCACGGACTCCTTCTCGCGGCTCATCCTCTTGTTCCAGGTAGGGCTGTAGACAAGCGAAGGGCCCGGAACCTTTCGATTCCGGGCCCTTCTCAGCGCCTTCTCGTGCAAGGGGCGAGGGGCGTGCCCCTCCTGCAACGCGAAGCGGGCGCAGGTGACGGCGGTGCACCTGGTGGAGCGGGTGCTGCCGCACGTGCCCTACCGTAAGTAGACGTTGTTCTTTCCGCACCAGGTGCGATGGGGACTGCTGAAGGAAATAGCGCTCCTGTCCATCCAATGCGTGCCCCGCCCAGTCCAAACGAGGTGTGCGCTCCTTCCAAAGGCTTCTCCACCGTCGCGGCAAAGGCGGGGCTCTCCTCCTCCTGCCCCGGCTCCGCCCCTGCTTGAGGGAGCGCGGCACCACCGGCAGCAGCAGCGGCGGCTACTCCGTGGACTTCTGGACCGGGACAGGGCTTGGGCGCGGGAGAGGGGGAGGCCGTGTCTCGGTATTCGCCAGCCGCTCGAGAGGGCGGAGGAGCGACATGACGCCATGGCCCAACACGGGCAATGCCACGGAGGGCTGGAGAACCGCCTCCAGCCCCGTGTGCAGGTGCAGTATCCGGTAGAACTGGCGATGGACGTGTGCGTCGGTCGACGTGCGCTCCATCAGCCGCAGGATGTACCAGTGCAGCAAGCCCAGCCCGAAGGGCCGCTTCCCGACGGCCTGCGGATACAGCAGGTCCATGCCCGTGCCCAACAGCCACGGGAGCCGGATGACTTCAGGCAGCCGCTCGCGGAAGCGCTGCGCCAGGCCCGATAGCTCGCCTCGTTCGGACTGCTCGCGAAGGCAGGTGTCCAGCAGTTCCGCGCCAAGCCCCGCCACCGACATGCCTTGCCCGTAGAGGGGGTTGAAGGCACACGCGGCGTCTCCCAGGATGACCAGCCCCTCGGGAAAGCGGGGCAGCTTCTCGTAGTGCCGCCATCGGCAGTCCTTCACCTTGTGCTGGGAGATGGGCCCTATCGGCGTGGCCTCTTTCAGGTAGTTGTACAGGTCCGGACGCGTCAGTGAGCGCGCGTACTCGAGGAACCCCGCGTACTCGGTGGGCGCGTGCTCCCCGAAGTAGCCATTGAGGGTGACGAGCCACCGGCCTCCCTCCACGTGTGAGATGAAACCCGCGCGCCAGGCCTTGGGAGGACTTGGATAGAGGAAGAGCGCCTTCCATTCCTTCTGGAAGTGGGGCGGCGGCTCGTGCAGGCACGTCGTGTAGGAAAGGTCCACGATGACCTGCTCTTCCTCCGGGCGCGCGTAGCCGATGGCTTCCAACCACTGAGGCATCCGCGAGCCCCGGCCACTGGCATCCACGACGAGGTCCGCCTCCCACGACTCCTCGCCCTGGGGTGTCTTGACCCGGACGCCCGTGATGCGCCCCGTGCCCTTCTCGTCGGAGATGAGCCCTTCGATGGAGCAGCCCTCGCGCACCGCTACGTTGGGCCGCGCCTTCACCCGGCGCAGGACGTTCCACTCAAGCAGGGGCCGGGTGCACAACAGCCCGGGGATGCCGCTGGTGCGGCGCAGCTTCCACACCCCGAAGTGGTGCCAGGCGAGGTCTCCACTCGAGTCGATGAACTCGGCGCCCTGGACCTGGAGTTGCTCGAACAGGTCCGGGAAGTACTTGTCGAGGATGCGCCGGCCCGTGTCCAACAGCACGTGGATGTGCGGCCCTTGCGGAACGCCTTTGCGCGCGGCGGGCCCCTCCACCCGGACATCCCGCTCCACCAGCGTCACCTTGTCGAAGTGGTCCGCGAGCACCCGCGCGCTCAGGAGCCCCGCCATGCTGCTGCCGATGACCACGGCGCTTCCGAATCTGCGTCCAGGGGTTTCCAAGTCCCAAGCCTCCAAGGTTTCATGTCGTGGCGCTGCGGGTCAGAGGGGTCCGCCTTCCCCAGAGCCGCTCGCCCCCGCCGAGGAGATTGCACATCACCGGTCTGACATGCCCTCTCGGCCCCGGGGCTCGAAAGCTTCACCGCCACCCTGGAGGAGTCCAAGGCGAAGATGCTGGAGGGACTGGACAGGCTGGAGCGGGAGATCCAGGGAGACCCGTCGCGCTACCTGGTGGGCTCGTCCCTGTCGATCGCGGACCTCGCGGCGGCGTCGCTCCTCACTCGGCTATGTCAGCCCGGCCTCGCTTGAGAAGTGCCGGGCCCCTGGGGAAACTCGCTCCTACGCTTTGACAGTGCCGGGGCTCACGGCCCGTTCGGCGAATTCGGCACGATGAGGAGCTGATAGTCGCCGCCGGAGGGGCCTCTGTAGGTTTCCTGATTCCCGAAGGAGAACGTTCCGCTGTTGTTGAGCAGGAAGATGGTTCCCGTCGTGGAGTCACGCAGGCCGATGTCCTGCCTGCTGTCTCCGTCCCAATCGCCGGTGATGGGCTGGTAGTTCGAACCCGATGCCCAGGAGAACGTGAGTGCGTTCGAATAGGCGTAGGGGGCGACCCAGTGCGCGAGGTACCACACGCCATTGGCGGCATCGCGCAGCCCGATGTCGGTACGGCCGTTCTGGTCGAAGTCGCCGATGAAAGGCTGGTAGTTCCCCCCGGCCGCCCACGTGAAGCTGTTGGTGTGCGCGTACGTGTAGGGCCCGACCTGGCGGGCGAAGTGCCAGGCGCCGGTCGTGGTGTCGCGCAGGCCGATGTCGGTGCGCCCGTCGTTATCGAAGTCGGCGACGAGGGGCTGGAATTGAGCGCCCGCAGCCCAGGTGAAGCTCACCGTGTGCGAGTACACATACGGAGAGATTCGCCGCGCGAAGTGCCACACGCCGTTGAGCACATCTCGCACGGCGATGTCGCTGTACCCATCGTTGTCGAAGTCGCCGGTGATGGGTTGATACTGGCTTCCGGCCGCCCACGGGAACGTCGTGGTGAAGTTCGAGCCCCCGAGGTCGTTGCCGCCCACGTAGTACTTGAACAGCCAGTTGCCCGAGCTGATGCTCCGGAGCACGAAGTTCGGGGCATTGCGCTTGTACTGCGCCACCTTCGCCTTGAGCTGGTCGTAATAGAACGTGCCGTGCCCGCCAGACATCGGCTCGAAGTCCGACGAGAACTCCGGATTCCACTCGTCGGTCAGGAGCGGGCGCAGGCGCGGATACGGGCTGGACAGGTTGCCGGGATTCACGTTCTGCGAGCCCCACTCGTTCCAGCCGGTCACGAAGACGTAGGTGGGGTTGCTGCCCGTCACGCTCGACCACTGCTCGTTCAGGGTGGCCCCACCACGGCGTCCCAGCGCATTGCCGAGGCAGCTGTTGATGTAGTCCGCCTGGGTCGCCGGCACCACGGAGATCTCCTCGGGCCACCCGTTGCTCGAGTAGTACGGCTGCGGCGTGCGCTCCTTGAACGACCAGGTGGCGGTGCTGTTTTGCAGTCCCGCGATGGGCTTGCACGTGAACTGGGGCGCTCCGGTGCAGTCATTGGACATCAGGAGCGGCTTGCCGCCGACGTGGAAGAAGAGGCTGGCGGGGAACGCCGTGTAGAACGTGTTGTAGAGGGTCGAGTGCGAACTCCCCGAGTTGAAGAAGGCCACCTTCGGTGTGGCCTGGCCCGCGGCCATCCGGTCTCGAAAGCGTGTCAGCAGTGTGAGGGTGGCGTTGTTGAAACGCGAGTCCACGAGGTTGCTGTTCGAGTAGTCGATGGTGATGAAGTCGATTCCGGCGGCGGCGAGGAGGCTCGCGTGATTGTCGATGAGCGCGTTGTTCGCGGTGCCGTCCGCCTTGCGGAAGCGGTACTGGTTGATGTCCCCATTGAACAGCGCGGGCGCACCCCACCAGTGGAAGGACGTGTACGGGCACTCCGCCACCGACTGATCCGCCACCGGGCAGCTCGCGTCGTAGGGGGCTGGTAGCCGGCACCACGTATTCGCCGGCCCGAAGATGGACAGCCAATAGTCCGCCCACGTCTCATACAGGATGGTGACGAACTTGTTCTGGGTGGGCGCCGCGTGGGCAGGGCTGGCAAGAATGAGACAGGACACAGTCAGGGCGAAGGCATGTGGAAATCTCATCTTTCCAGGTTCGCCGCAGTTGCGCGGGATGTCAAAGAGCTGCAGATGCTGCAATCGCTGCCTCAGCCCTCAAGCAGCCGGCGCTGGCCCTGCGCTTACTTCCCGGTGGGCACGCCAAGCTTCTCGAGGACCTTCACCGCATTGGCATTGCCCGCGTCCAGTGCGAGTGACTTCCTGTAGCTCGCGATGGCCTCTTCCTTCAGTCCCAGCTGGAGCTGTGCCTCGCCCAGGCTGTCGAAGGCATTCGCATCCGTCGGGAAGAGCTTCACGTTCGCTTCGAACACCCGCACCGCTTCCGCGCCCTTGCCTTCGCCCAGCAACCGGTAGCCGAGCTGGTTCAGCTGCCCCGACTCCAGGCCCTTCATGCCCTCGCGATGCTTCGCGGTGTACCAGGCGAGCGCCGTGTCGACGCCCTTGAACCGCGTGAGCACATCCGCCTGGGCGGACGGCGACACGGGCTCGGGCTTGAACGCGGTCCAGGCATACTCGGCCGCGACGCTGGCGATGAGGCGGTCGAAGAGCAGGAAGCCGTTGTCGGAGTTGGCCATGACGACCACGCCGCTGCCCGTGTCACCGAAGGACATGAACGCGGCCTGGAAGCCTTCGTCCGCGCCTCCGTGCCAGAAGCGGTCGGTGCCGGGTTCCACCTGGAAGCCCAACCCGAACCACTCCGACTGCAGCGTCAGCATCTGCTTCGTCATCGCTTGCGACAGCACGCGCTTGGACTTCCCCGCTTTCGCGTTGGACACCTCGAGGGCGACCCGCGCGAGGTCGGACGGCGTGGTCCACAGTCCGGCCGCGGCCATCTCCGGGTACACGTGCCAGCGGCCCGCGACGCTCTTCCCGCTGGAGTACGTCCCGGTCGCCGTCCGGGCGGAGAGGGCCGGAGGCAGGGGCTGCTCGTAGGAACTGCTGCTCATGCCGAGCGGCTTCAGCACCGTCTCCCGCATGACCTGGGGGAACGGCTTCTGGAGTTGATCCACCATCATCAGCTGGACGATGGACGTGCCACCGCCGCTGTAGCGCGTCTTCGTACCGGGGACGAGGTCGACGCGCACCGGGGCGGTGTTCGCGGGCGCCGCGCCCTCCAGCACCTGCACCAGCGTGGGCATGGGAGCATCGACGGCGTAACCGGGGAAGCCATGCACGGTCGTCCCCGCGCTGTGGCTGAGCAGCCGGCGAAGGGTGACCTTCTGCTCTTTCGTGAAGTCGTTCTCGGGGACCTTCCACGAGCGCAGCCTGTCGTTGATGTTCTCGTCGAGCGACCATTTGCCGGCCTCGACGAAGTGCAGCGCCGCCAGGGCGGTCACCGGCTTGCTGATGGACCCCGCCTGGAACAGCGTCTCCAGGGTGACGGGCTCCGAGCCACCCGCCTCCTTCACGCCATAGGTCCTGGCCCAGACGATGGAGTGCTTGTCGAAGACGGCGATGCTCAGCCCGGGGATCCGGTACAGCGCCATCCACTGCGGGAGCGTCAGGCTCTGGGGTTTCTCGCCTTCGATGACGACCGGGGCCAGGCCTGCCTCCACTCGCGCCGCGCGGGCCGCATGAGCAGGGCTGGCCAACCATTGCGTGGCGGGCTTCTTCGTCCCCTCCGCCGCGAGGGCCGCACCTCCCGGGCTGGACAGGATGGCCGCGAGCACGAGGCGGGACAGGGAAGGGCGCATGGGTTCACCGAAGGAAGGAGGTGGGACGCGAGGTGTACGCCTGCCCCTCCGTTCGATTGCCGGTCCGGGACGTCCCCTGGTGCTCTACCCGGCCAGAAAAGCGAAGGGCCCGGAACCTTTCGATTCCGGGCCCTTCTCAGTGGCGAGGAGTACGGGACTTGAACCCGTGGGCCAAGGCAATGGGAAGCCCAGGCAGGACGCGCTGTTACCCCCTATCGCCTTGATTTCCCTCGGGTTCATCATCCCGCCCCGTCCCAACCCGTTCCGGGGTGTGCCCGGCTGAACCACGCTGGAGGGGCACACTGGGGGCACATGACGGCCCTTCCAGCCCACGGAGCCGTGGCGGGTCAGGGGGTGACTGGCTGCATGAGATCGGCCCTTGCCAGCAGCTCACGAACGCGATGCGCCAGCGCCACATGCTCCGGGTTGGCCACCGTGAAGCGCTCCGGAGTCAGAACGATGAGCGTGCCCTTGTCCTCGACCGGCTCGATTCGCGCCGGGGCGGGAAGTGGCGGCACCTTGCCGCGACGCCGCGACAGGTACGTGACCCATCCCACGAACGTTCCGGTTCTGCCTTCGTCTGAGAGAAGTTCGCGATGGTCCCATGATGTAGAGACACACCCGTCAGGGTCCCAGGCCAACGCCATGCTTTGCTCCACTCCCGCCAACACATGGGCAGTTTGGAGCCTGTCAGCGTTCGGTCCGCGCTTCGGGAGTGTCATCACGCACGAATTGGGGACCGCTTCCGAGGAGGCGCCACACGTGATGCGCAGGGCAGCGCAATCCGCATCCGGGCCTCCGTTGTCGAACCAGAAGGTAAAGCCCAGTTGCTCAATAGCGGGTCCTCCGCGCTCGCGGTTGACACCAAGCCGGAACTGCTCCGTCCGCGTCGGCACATCGGGCGGCATCAGAGGGGGCTCACTCCCCCCCTGGATGTTCGCGTGGGCAAGTACCACTGGAAGAGGAGGGGATCGCTTGGCGCCAGCAAGGTAGGGAACGCAGCCGTGCGTCGGGCGCACTCCTCCGGCGACTCCTTGCGCGCCCCCCGTACGCCCCTGCGTAATAGGTTTCGGGAGGGGTCTTGGCCTTTGCTGTCACGAGATTCTCTCTTCACCATGGCGGCCCCTTCAACGGCCCGCCGGGTCAGACGTCCTCGTCGGGAAGGAGCGTCCGAAGCAGTTCGTCGTCAGGACTGAGCGGGCGCCAGCCGGGAGGTGGTGGACTGGCGAGGAGCACATCGCGCACCCGCCGCACGCGCTCTTCATAGGTTTCTGGGGTGTACGCAGACCAGCGCCCAAGCGTCATTGCAACCTCGAAGCGGCCTGCGTCGTCCAAGATGGGCGGCCAACCGTTGGGGAGTCCCTCAGCGACTTCGCGCACAAGCACGTCGCGAACGAAGCGCGTGACCCGCTTGTGCTGCTCTGCCTCGTACAGCAAGCCGCTCAACACTTGCACCGCAGCAACGTCGTTGCCCAGCTCGTCGGCCAGGACGTACAGCGGAACGGCAGGGCGCGCATCGGCAAAGGCGGTCAGTGAGTCGTAGCCTCGCTCACGGATCCGTTCGTACAGGCGCGCCTTGATGTTGCCCTGCCATGCACCTCCATCGCTCATCGTCCTCTCCCACGAGTGAAGTTCATCGGGATCCTATAGTCCCGCATGCTCTTCGCTACGAGAGTCAGGATCTCGTTCCGCGTCAGAGTTCGACCAGTGGCAATCTCGGCATCGCGCAGGGCCTTCATAATCATCCTGTTCCACTCGCCGGGCCATGTGCGTCCCAGCTTCCAGTTTCCCCCGCCGTGAATCGCCTCATGATCGGCCTGCTCCAGCCGGACGCAGAAGTTGTCGATGTCCATGTCGCCCTTGAATCCGCGCCGCTCGAACCATTCGCGGTGCTCTTGCGGCAGCACATGGTGTTTCGGAGCGTCCGACATGCCCGCCCCCGCCCTGCCCGTCACCTGCATGCCTCGCACTTCGGGGCTGTCCCCCAGCGCTTCGCGCACGCCCTCGGGCAAGTCCTGATGCGCCTGGGCCATCTTGACCTGTCCGCCCTGAATGAGGACGGCCGCGCCGACGGCAGGCACGGAGATGACGCCCGCCTGCACGAGCCTTCGCATCATCTCCACCCACTCGGCGGAGACCACCAGCCGCGAGCCCACCATGACGCCGCCTGAACTCATTGCCAGTCCCACGCCGAGCACCGCAGGGGCCGAGGGCGGCACGCGTGGCAGGGCCATCTTCATCGTGGAGATCATCGTGACCATCTCCACCGCCTGCATCGCCGCGATGACCTGCCCGCCAAGCTTCATGGTCTCGCGGGTCTCCCGTTGGAGCGTGTCGAATTCACGCGTCAGCTTCCCCATCAGTTCCGGCATCGCGGTGGTCGCTGCCTCCACCCGCTCCGGGTCCAGTGAGGCGAGGTCCGTGAGCGAGGGCTCCATCAGCCCCTGCACGCGATACAGGTCCGCGAAAAGCTTCTCGGCACTGCACATGGGGCAGTTGCGAAGTACGGCGTCCGCGAGGTGCAGGAAGTCCACCCAGGTGGCCAGCAGGAGCGTTCCGAATTGGGCCGCCTGGAGTTTCGGCCCCGTCATGCGAAGCAAGCCCAGCTCCATGTCCGTGTCGCCAACTTTCGAGGCCACTTCCGTCAACGCGGTGGCGCTCCCAATCGCGCCATGAAGCCACGTCACCTGCTTGGAGCCCTGGTCGAGGTAGCGCGTGAAGACACCGGTCAGGCTCCAGCCCCAGAGGTCCGGAGGACGGGCCGCCAGCTTGGTGAACGCGGCCTCGACGCGGGTCAGGGAGCCCTTCACGTCTTTCGTCGCGTCGAGGACTGCCTGCCGCGTCAATGCAGCGCTCCGGCCCCCGCCCCCGACAGCGCTCTCTCCCACGGCGGTCACGTCGTCACGCGGCTGCTGGCGGCGCAGGAGCCGTTGCTCGGGCCCAGCAAGAGCGCGCGGGAGGAAGTTCTGGGCGCGCGGGGACTCATCGTTCGGTGCCTCCACCCACGCGGGCGAGGAGTCCTCTCGCGGTGCATAGCTCAAGCTTCGGCCTCGCCCATGCGCTTGCGGCACAGAGGCGCATCCCGTGGCCAGCAGCACCAGGGCCAGCAAGAGGACGTCAGCGCGCATTGTCCACCCCCAGGCCCACCGAGGCGAACGCCCCTGGCCGCAGCGTCCCCTCCGGCGTGGGGAAGAGCAGCGTGCCGCCCGTCCCCATCGCGTAGAGCTTCTCGCCCAGCAATCGCCAGCGGGCTTCGGCGGCCCCCAGGTAGCGCGCCCCGGGCCGCCCCATGCCCACTCCGAGCCCCTTCAAAGCCACTTCGAGGCTGCGCGCGAAGAGCTGCACCGCCACGCGCCCGTCCACGTCGATGCGGCCCCAGTTGAAGGCCTCCACCCCCAGCGACAGCTTCAGGTGCTTGGAGAGGCCGCCGTAGCGGACCGCGTCCCAGCCCACCTCCGCCTCGCCATAGGTCGAGTACCCGTCCGGGAAGGAGGCCTCCGCCAGCGGCACTCCCTCCGCCCCCGCCGCTTTGAAGCGCGCCAGCTCGTAGTCCGGGCCGAAGTATCCCTGTCGGAAGCCGCCATGCTGCCTGCGCACCTCCAGCCGCAGCCGCATGTCCAGCGTGGGCGTCACCGCATCCGCGCCCGCGCCCACCACCGCACCCCATGCGCCGCCCGCACCGGGCCGTCCTCCCCAACCGGCAAGCAGGTGGGCCTCGAAGCCCGGCCGCACCACCACCACGGCGGTTGCGTCCAGGTGCGCCAGCGTCACCGGAGGCGCGCGACCTCCGGCCTTCCCCCAGTCATGCACAGCAGAGAAGGCCAGCGTGTAGCGGCCCTGCGCGCGGGGCTGGCCGAAGAGGACGTGCTCCAGGTCCAGCGCGACTTCCGCCCCCATGAGGCGCGCGCCTAGCACGTCCGAGGTGAACGCCTGCGTATAGAGGGGCCCCAGCGTGCCCGTGAGGAAGCCGCCCGCTGGGTGGTAGTCGGGATTGCTTCGGTTGGAGTAGCGCCGTACGAGGTGCGCGGACAGCAGGTTGTAGGACTCCAGCGCGCCGAACCAGACGCCCACGGGCGCGTCGTTCGAGCCCAGCTTGAGGCCGCGCACGAGTTGGCCCCAATCAGAGAGACTGTCCCAGTCCTCCTTCCGCATGAAGCCCGCGGCCCCTCCACCGCCCCAGAGGCGCAACCGCACGGGCGTGCCCAGGTTGAGGCCGAACTCCGCGCCTCCGTCGAGAATGAGGGTCGGCTCCACCTGGAGGAAGCCCTCGTCCGCGCCGACGCCCGCGTGCGGCAGAAAGGCCAGCGTCGTCGCCTCCACGCGCAGCAGGTTGCGCCATGCCTCGTCTCGTGGGCGCCGTTCCTCCTCCACGGGCGGCACCTCTGGGACGTCCTCGGCCCATGCGGCGACCGGCAACAGCAGCCACAGCCAGACAGCCCCACTTCGCGTCATTCGCATCCACGCCCCCTGGGAGTGACACCTCCGAGGAGAGCAAAGGACACACGTCTGACATTCAGCCCGGCACCCACCGGCTACGCACCACTGCCCAGAGGGGAAGGTCGGCTGCGTCGAGTCGGCGACTGTTATTGCCGTGGAAGGCGCAAGGCGCCCGGTCCCGGCTTTGTCGTCGTCTCGTCCGCGCTACGCAGTGGGCGCGGCTCCGTGGGGAGCGAGCTGTCCGCGCAACTCCAGCTCCAGCGCCGCCGCCGTCGGCTAGCCACGCCGGAGGGGCACATGAGGGGACGGAGGAAAAACAAAAGCCCAGCAACCCCGTAGGATTGCTGAGCTTTTAGTGGCGAGGAGTACGGGACTTGAACCCGTGGCCTCCGGCGTGACAGGCCGGCGTTCTAACCAACTGAACTAACTCCCCGTAAGGAGGGCACCGCTCTACCGCTGATCCGTGGATGAGTACAAGAGGAATGAGAGCCCTCATGCTGGGCGGCGGGCTCAACGGGGGAATGGGACGGGGGCTCGCCTCCACGACGAGCCCCGCACCGTGACTACGGAGCAGGCAACGGCTGCCAGTTCGGATCGGGCCAAACGAAGGGGTTTCCACCCTGGCCCGGAGCCGCGTTGCCGAAGAAGCGCTGGCAGCCCTCGACGTTCTGGGAGCTCCCGAGGATCCCCCAGAAGCCAGGGCAGACGTCCCGGGGGATTCGCGTGCGGCAGTCCTCCATCGTCCGCTCGCCCGCGCCAGGCTGTGCGTAATAGGCGCTCACGAACTCCCACGCGATGCGCTGGAGGGCATGCACGGTCGTCGCGTTCTCTCCAGGCGGCACCCGGGCCCCCTCGGGTGACTCCCGGAACACAGCGGCATGGTGGACCGCGGCCATGTAGTACGAGCCCAGGGACGTCAGGTGGACGTTGTCGCTGAAGAGCACGTTGAGCTTCTGTGAGGTCGAACCGCTGATGCCGGGTACCTCGTTCGCGATGACTCGCTCCACCAGATGGACCAGGGCCGTGCTTCCAGGGAGCGCCACCACGCGGTCCGCCCGTCCATCGTTCTGCAACGAGAGGTTCACCTTGGAAGACACACACTCCCAGGCAGCCCGGGCGTTCTTCTCATAGGTAATCCACTGAGACGGGTTGGATTTATCGATGTCCAGCCACGTGTGATAGAAATATGTAACGGCTTGTGGGTTCCCGGCGATCAAGCGGTCATGGAAGTGCCGCAGGTAGCCGATGGTGTTCTCCCACTCGATGGTGCCCAGCAGGTCATGCCGCTCGGTGATGAGGAGGGTGTCGTACTTCTCTCCCGGGCCCAGCGTCTGGGGAGACAGCAACTCCTGGACCACGTTCATGCTGTCACCCGAGCGGTTCTTGCCCGAGCGATAACCCTCCCATCCGTTATTGCCCCAGGTCCGCACCCGGAGAGGGGAGCCAATCACGTTCTGCTGGTTCCAGTTGAAGTCCTTGCCTCGACTCGTGGCGATGTCGTCGAAGTGGTCGGGCATGGGATTGTCGAGCAGGCTGTGTCCGGAGAAGAAGACCCGGGCGCTCGTGATGGGGGAGCTACCTGCGTCCGGGCTGCCAGCATCGGAGCCGCCGGCATCGGGACTGCCGGCATCCGGGACGCCCGCGTCACCGGTCCCTGCATCTGGATTCGTCCCGGCGTCGTCCTGGGGACGCACGCCCGAATCCGGAGGGCCTTCCGCGGGGACGTCCTGTCCGAGCTGCCCCGTACAGGCCAGCCAGAAGGAGACAGCCAGGAATGCGCATGGCTTCAGTCTTGAGATGTTCACCGTCCCGAGCATAGGCGGAATGTGAGCCCTCCTGTGTTGTGGACAAGGTCAGGTGCCGGGTCTGCTGCTATGAATGCGTGACGCTCAAGGAGCCTCATGGGAAACGCATCCGGCAGACAGAAGCAGAAGCCGCTCATCCTCGGTCCAGCTCCTGGCTCCGGCATGGGCTCCTACGCGGTGGCGTTCGATGAGTTGGAAGACCGCGAACTCGCCACGCTCAAGGAGAGCGAGTCCCCTGATGCCTTCTACCTGCCGTGGAAGACCGGTGACGTCACGGAGGGCGAGATCGATCTCACGACCGACACCCTCGCGTACTTCTTCACCGCGAACCTGAGCGGTTGCAGCCTCTGGTACAAGTTCCAGGATGGCAGCATCTTCATCCGGCACGAGGCGCGCACCGACAGCGCCTCGCAGAACCTGCACAAGCTGGCCGGCTTCAAGTGTGTCGTCGACAGCAGCCTGAACCCGGACGACGTCCAGCTCTCGGTCGACGAGGAGACGATGGTCCGCAAGGCGCGGTACTACGTCGTCTACGCGCTCTTCGACCACGATGCGCGGCAGGTGGAGTTCCGCGCGCAACTGGTCGCGCAGCAGACGAACCTGCTCAACCGGCAGGAGTCCTACGACCTCGTCAAGGTCACCACCGCCGTCGTCAAATTCCCCAAGCTTTAGAGCTGGAGGGCGGGCTACTTCTTCTTGCCCTTGCCCTTGCCCTTGCCGCCCTTGTGGTGGTCGTCGTGATGATCATCGTGGTGATCATCATGGTGGTCCCGGTCCCGGTGGTGGTCGCGCTCATGGTACGACGCGGGCACGGCAACATGCTTCTTCTTGTGCTTCCACCGCTTGTAACGGCCGGGAGGCACCTTGACGACGGTGACGGGGACTCGCCGCTCCTCCACGTACTCCCAGCCTCCGTGGTAGTCGCGCGCCCTGAACCACCGCCCATCGCGGCGCACCCAGTACACATTGTCCACGACGTAGAGATCCTCGTCGTAGTCCTCCACCACCTGCACGCCAGGCTGCACGACGACGAGTGGCGGCGGGGTCGTGAAGACGATGTCAGGCAACTTCACATCGATGCGCACCTGCCCGAAGGCCATCGAAGGAAGAAGGATCAACGCTGCAAGCAGTCGGGTCATCGGGCGAGCGTAGAAGCGGGCGTGCTCGCCAGACAACCTCCATCTGTCACGGAAGGATGGATGAAAACTTTGGCTCAGGTTGTATCAACTTTCCACGAGGCGTCCTGTCAGTCGACCTGACCCCGCACTGTGTGTCGTTGCGTCCGGGCTTGCTGCTCAATCGGTGCGCTTGCGCCGCCGCGACACGATGCGACTCAGGCCCACCTCGGTGATGCCGAGGTAGGCCGCCACGTCGCGCTGGGGAATCCGTCCCTTCAGGTGCGGATGCTCCTCCCAGAAGTTCACGAGCCGCTCCTCCGCGGACAGCTCCAGGAACTCCTGCTCCCGGCGCTCCTTGAGGAGGAAGTGCTGCTCCGCCACCCGACGCGCCAGCCGCTCCCAGCACACGTGGCCCTGCTCCAGCGTCTGGAAGTCCCGCGTCTGGAACACCAGCACGCGGCTCGGCTCCAGCGCTTCAATCGCGGTCATCGAAGGCTTCCGCTGCAACATCTCCGCGTAGGCGCCAATCAGCTCGCCCTCGGCGCGGAAGGCCTTGATGGACTCGCCTCCGCGTGGCGACACGCGCACGCCCCGGAAGACGCCCTGGAGCACCACGGCGAACCGGTCCGCCGCATCCCCCGGACGCATGAAGAACTCCCGCTTCGCGAGCGACTGTTCCTTCGCCACGGCCTCGGCCTTCGCCCATTCCTCGGGAGGAAGCGGGGCCAGCGTGGCGAGGCGCTCGAAGAGCTTGGGGAATCTCACGTCTCTCAGGACCCTGGCTTGACCTGGGTTAAGGCGCAGGCCGCTCGGGGGACCATATACCGGAGACATGTCCATCAACGTCTACGCCGTGGCGACGCCCTTCGTCATCGTCCTGGCCCTGACCGAGTTCGCCTGGTGCGTGGTGCGCCGCAACGGCTACTACAGCTTCCAGGACTCCATCGCGAGCATGGGCACGGCGGTGATGAACCAGTGCGTCAACGTCGCGGTGGCCCTGATGGTGCTGCCCCTCTTCACGCAGCTGGGCCAGTTCGCGCCGTGGAGGCTGGACGCATCGTCGCCGCTGTCGCTGGTGGCGCTCTTCCTGGGAGTCGACTTCCTCTTCTATTGGTTCCACCGCTTCGGGCATCGCACCAACATCGGCTGGGCGGCCCATTCGCCGCACCATTCCACCGAGGAGCTCAACTACGCGGTGGCCCTGCGCGCGAGCGTGACGCAGCGCCTGTTCTCGTTCCTCTTCTACTGGCCGCTGGTGCTGGTGGGCTTTCCGCCGGAGGCGGTGCTGGCGATGGTGGCCTTCCACCTGGTGCTCCAGTTCATCCCCCACACGCGGGTCATCCCCAAGCTCCCGCGGTGGGTGGAGTCGTGGCTGAACACGCCGTCGCACCACCGCGTGCACCACGCGCGCAACGACGCGTACATCGACAAGAACTACGCGGGCTTCCTCATCATCTGGGACCGGATGTTCGGCACCTACGAGGAGGAGACCGAGCCGTGCTCCTATGGCCTGACGACCCCGGCGAACACCTGGGACCCGACGGTCATCAACTTCCAGGCGTGGGCCCGGCTCTTCGCGGACGCCGTCGCCACGAAGAGCCACTGGGACCGGCTGCGCCTCTGGGTGATGCCCACGGGCTGGCGGCCCGCGGACCTGCCTCCTCGCACGTTGGGCTACTGGCAGCAGGAGGGCGCGGAGGTGAAGTACCACTCGCGGGAGCTACCTGGCGTCCGGGGGTACCTCGTCTTCCAGTTGTTCGCGTCGATGCCGTTCATGCTCCTGGTGAGCCACCACGCCTCGCCGCTCTCCGGCTGGCAGAAGGTCGCGTTGAGCCTGCTGCTCTGGGCGATGGCGACCGCCTGGAGCGGGATGCTGGAGTCGAAAGCGTGGAGCGAGCCACTGGAGCTTGCCCGAGTGCTCGCGATGGGGGTTGCGGTGACGCTGTGGCTGGTCTGGGCCAGCGCGCCCCAGACATGGAGCGCGCTCACTGCGGCATGGCTGATGGTCTCGCTGGTGTGGCTGCGCGTGGCGCGGGGAGCCGCCGCCCGGGGGCCCCAGTCGAATCCCCATCCAAGCTGAGTCATCAGGCCTGGACTCCGGTCTGGGTTGTCGCGGTCGTGTCGGCCACCCACCTTCCGCGCCGTCCCGCGCCACGCGCGGGCCCATTCGGAGAGGCCGATGAACGCTCAGCGCTTCACCCAACAGAACGTATGCCGGCTGGGTCTGCTCTATGCCCTCTGGGCACTGATGGCTGTCAGCGTCACTCCTTCCCAGGCCGTTGCATCCGAAGACGCGTGGAACACCGGCTGTCGTCGCAAGCCCACCATCGTCCTTGTCCACGGCGCATTCGCCGACGCATCCGGCTGGGCCGACGTGATCAAGCGGCTGCAGAAGCAAGGCTACACGGCCTACGCGTTCGCGAATCCCTTGCGCAGCATCTCGGGTGATGCGGAGTACCTGCGGTACTTCCTGGGAACCCTCACCGGTCCCATCGTCCTGGTCGGCCACTCCTACGGTGGCGCCATCATCACGAACGCAGCCACCGGGAATGCGAACGTGAAAGCGCTCGTGTACATCGCCGCGTATGCACTCGACGAGGGGGAGACCATCTCGGAGGCCAACACTCTTGGTGGCGGCCATTCCGAGCTCAGCGAGCACCTCGTCTTGCGCCCGTTCCCTGGGGGAGGAACCTCGGACGCCGACGCCTACATCGACCCCGCCTTCTTCCAGGAGCTCTTCGCGGCAGATATCCGTGACAAGGACGCGGCGGTGGCGGCCGCCAGTCAGCGCCCCGCCGCCGCCTCCGTCTTCGATGAGCCATCCGGCCCGCCGGCGTGGAAGGCCATCCCGTCGTGGTACATGGTCGCCCGCGACGACAACGCCATTCCGCCCGAAGCCGAACGCTTTATGGCCCGGCGCGCTCGCGCCCGTACCGTCGAGATTCGCAGCTCACACGTTGCGATGATCAGCCACCCCGAAGCCGTCACCGAGCTGATCTTCAAAGCAGTTGGCTGCCGTTGACGACGGAGATGGCTCGCTTTTCAGGTCGGCAGCTCCGTCCCGGCCCGCTCCGCGGCCATGTACGCGGCGTACCAGTCGGGCCAGTTCGCGTCCCTCTGCCCGGTGCGCTTCTCGTGCTGGCCGTGGGCGGCCTCCGCGCGCCGCAGTGCGCTCGCCAGATCGCTCGCGGAGCCGAACGCTGTCTTGGAGGGGTCGACCCGGCCGGGCAGCCGCGTCGTGACCTCCTGCAGCAGCCAGCCGTTACCGTCAGGGTCGCTGAACGAGGCGAAGGTGCGGTAACTGCCCTGTCCGGGCTCGGGCCCGCGCAACCGGCCGTCCATGCCGAACTGAGCCCCTGGCTTCCCTGCATGGAATACCTCGCTGACCTCGACACCGTGGCTGACGAGGTCGTCTCGCGCGGCCTGGATGTCGGAGACAATCAGGTAGAGGCCCTGGGCCGTGCCGGGCGCGGCTGACGTGACGTTCGTACCGAATTGGATGGAGCCCCCCGAGCCAGGCGGCGTGAACTGGATGACCCGGAAGCCGTTATCGAAACGGAAGTCGGCGTCGAGCCTCCACCCAAGCTTCCCGTAGAACGCCTTCGAGCGGTCGACATCCGATACAGGAATGACAGCGGCTTCGAACTTCATGTCGACCTTCCCGGCGCGCGCGTCGGTGGTCGCATCCTGACTCCGGGTTGCGGTGGTGCTCATGGCTGCCTCCTGGCAATGGCATCGCGTGCGGACGAGCGCATGAGGGCCTCCTCAGCGCTGAGCGCGTAGGTCAACCCTGTGCATGACCTCAAGTGAAGACAATGCAGGCGCCCGAGCCAGGCGCTCGGGAGGCATTCTTGGGGGCTACCGGAATCACGACACCCACGGCGGGCCCACGCATCAGGCCCGCCGCGAGTCACGGCGGTAGCAGTCCCTTGTTCAGAGCAACTGCACGTTGCCGCCGAGCGAGGCGATGTACTTCGTTCCGCCCGAGTGCACGACCGTCGTTCCGAAGAAGGACCGGATCGCGCTTCCGGTGGGCACGACGAGCGAGTAGGGCTTCGCGCCAGACACGTTCGCCATCGTCCCGTAGGGGCCGTAGGTCTTGCCCCGCGCCGTCTTGAACGTGACCTGGGCAATCTGCGTCATGCCGAAGTACGTGCCCGTGTAGCCCGTCATCGACACGATGCCGTCGTCCGTGAGGTCGAGCGTGTGCGCGTTCCCTCCAGGGCCGCCCTGGTAGGGCGCGGCGTTGGAGCCATAGCTTGGCTGGATGGCGTCGATGATGTCGCCCGAGCGCACCAGGAGGCTCGTCATGGGCCCCCATCCGCTGACCGCCGGCAGGTTGTCCCAGGCCGTCCCCGAACCGCCCTCGGGGCCCATGGGTCCGTAGGGCATGCCCGCGTTGAACCAATCCAGGATGAGCTTGAGCTTGATGGCGGACAGGTCGCGGCTCACCGGCATGTGCAGCGGCTGGCTGATGTCCAGGCCGAGCACCCGCGCGATCTTCTCGCGGTTGTTGATGATGCCGTCATAGGTCCACAGCTGGAAGCGGCCCATGACGGGATAGAGCATGCCGTACTGCCGCAGGATGTCTCCAATCCCATTGACCCACGTCGGCGTGCCCGTGATGGGGGTCTGCTGGTAGATCTGAACGCTGACCAGGTCGTTGGGGTCCTGCTTGTAGTCAGCGACCGTGGGACTGAAGGTGTACCGGGTGAAGTAGACCTGCCCGTCCACGTAGACGCGGGGATTCTTTGGATCCGCCGCGGTGAGGGTGACGGTGGCCTTGCCTCCGGTGACGCTCACGACATTCGGGGAGAGCGCCAGGATGTTCTCGGGGGTCGAGATGTTCTTCTCGCTGATGCCATTGGTGCCCTGAGTGCCCAGTGTGTTCAGGGTGTAGTCGGCCGCTTCGGTCGGGGTGAGGGTGTTCAGGGCGATCTTCCATTGCTCCGTCCCCTCGATGCGGCCGAACTTGCGCACGTAGAGGTTGAGGGTGTTGGTCTCCCCGAGCTGGAAGCCAGGCGTGGTCTGCATGCCCGGGTTCATGCGGTAGATGAACTGATCCGCGCGCAGGCTCAAACCCTCGGAGTTCTCCTCCAGCAGGGTCAGCGTCACGGCATCGGTGCCAGTGCCGGTCGTGCTCCGGAGCGCGAGCGGCAGGTTCGCGAGGCTCTTGGGATCGACACCGCCAAAGTTCGTGACGACCAGCATCCCGGACTGCTTGTCGATGAAATCGGGATTGCTGTAGTCAATCGACGGGACGATGGTCGTGTACGTCTTCGAGTCACCGGAGCCCGTGTAGTACGCGAGCGACAGTGTCCCCAGCTTCTCCGTCCAGAGCGAACGGCCCGGCCACTGGACGGGCAATGAATTGCCCAGGTCGAGCGTCAACGAGGGCGTGGAGTCCAGGTTGAGCTGCGCCAGGGCCCACCACGCTTTCACGGCCGGACGCGGGTGCGGGATCTGCGCCAGGGTGCGCGCGGGCACGGCGAAGGTGGGCTCGTCATCCAGACAGGGGCCCACGGAGCCAACGAGCTTGCCGTAATTGAAGTTGAAGAGCGGCTGCTGGGGCAGGGGCTCCTTGGTGGTGTAGTTGATCCACGGATGGTAGGGCTGCTGGGTCACCGCCAGGATGGTGGGCCCGTACTGTTGAGCCGTGGCCTGGCCCAGCAACTGCTCCAGCAGGGAGCTGACGTACATCTGCGTGGGGATGTAGCCCCGTCCCGGCTCCACCGGCTTGCCATCTTTGTCCACGTTCATCACGTAGTCCTGGAGGATCGCGAGTTTGTCCACGATGGCGGCGGGGACCCCCTGTGCCTGCATCGCCTGGAAGGTGGCGGAGTTGAAGGCGAAGAGGTACGGGGCGTTGTTGTGGGCGCTGACCACCAGGCGGATGGACAGGCGGTGGGGGGACGCCTTCTGCAGTGCCTGGAGGACCGCCGAATTGCCGACGTTCCACTTCAGGTTCGTGAGCGTGGATTGATAGGCGGCGGAGCCGCTCGCGGAGCTCCTGGGGGTGTTTGGGTCCTGCGAATTCATCCAGATGCCGTTGAATGCAACCGGCGTGAACACGCCCTGGACATTGGCGCCGCTGATGTCACCGATGATGACGTTGAAGCCCCAGATTTCACTGCCGTTCTGCTGCATGGGATCCAGGTCCACCAGCTTGGGCGGAGACCCCATGTACAGGGCGCTCACCCCGGCTCCCATGAGGGAGTCGCTGCCGCCGCCGGGCAGCTCGACGGTGGTCACCTTGCAGTCGAGCAGGTCGAAGATGCTGTCGCCCTTGGGCTCCCAGTAGAGCTCGATGTTGTTGGGCTTGAGCGAGTCCTCGTTGTAGTTCGCCGGGTTGTAGTTGTTGGGCGTGTTGTTGATGGTGGCCGGCGAAGCCTGGAACGAACCGGAGAAGTTGATGCGAGGCGTATCAAGGTAGCTCATGGAGGTCTCCTCGGGGGTCTAGTTGCCGCTGCCGATGTAGGGGGCGCACGCGGCGGGAAGCGAGCCGTTCGTGCACCCGCCGGGCATCTGGACTTCGTCGAACAGGTGGCTCAATCCCGCGGGCGGCAGGTTCTGGCTTCCGGTGGGGCCCGACATGTCGTGGCAGCTCAAGCAGCTGTAGGGATTGGTCATCGCCGCGACGCCGTTCTGGACGAAGGTCTCCATGGAGGTGTTCGCGGCGGACAGCGAACCCTGCTGCGCTTGCAGATAGGGCGGGACCGTGCCGTTGACGGTCCACACGTTGCCGACGAGCTCGTAGTTGGCCCAGACCTTGTTGATGCGGCCGGGGTTGGCCTGGATCAACGCCTGGACGCTGCTGTTGATGGCGTTGAGCGCCTGGGTGCTCTGGGCGAGCATCGTGCGGGTCTTGTCCTGACAGGCGAACTGATTGGGATTGACGCTACAGTCGACGCCGCCGGGGAAGGTGCCGATGGCCGAGTCCCCCTGCGGGTGCATGCGGCAGACCTGGGCGGGCTTGCCCGGCTGATAGGTGTTGGTCACGCAGTCGGTGCAGGCCGGGTTGTAGAAGTTCCACGTTCCTCCGAGCGGAGGCGCCGCGGAGAGGTTGCTACAGTCGGGCGCGTTGTTGCGGTGCTCGAACGTGGCCCAGATCATCGCCGGGAAGCTGGGCGTCTTGGACACGATGTGCATGCCGGTCAGTCCCAGGTTCACCTGCCGGCAGGGGCTGTCCTTGACCTGGATGAGGCCGGGAACCACATAGAAGAGGCCCGAGCTGGCCGTCGCCTCGTCGAGCACCATCCAGCTCGTCTTCAGCTCGACGGCCGTGTCCGGGTACGCGAGGTTCGGATACTTCTTGATGATGTCGATGCCGTTGTTCCCGGGCTTGAGCTGACCCGCGCAGTTCGCCTGGTAGAGCTGACAGGACGTCAGCATCGTGTAGGTGCTCTGGTTGACGGACATGCCGTAGTAGACGAACTCGCCCTTCAGGTCGATCAGCGGCTGATCCGCGCCGGCCTGCTTGATGATGTCGGTGTAGAGGCGGGGCGGCTTGCCACCCGCCGTGGGCTTCACGGCGTTGGTGCAGGAGACAGGCGGCTCCTGGCCCCAGGCCGTCGGCACCCCGTCCTTGATGAAGATGCCGTAGGACGGCATCCACGTCTCGAACTGCACCATGTCGGGCTTGCCGCTGGCGGGCTGGACGAGCGCGAGCATGCTCTGCCACATGAACTGCTCGAAGTTGCAGATGGTCTTGTTCCCCGGCACTTCGCTGGGGAGGGTGGAGCTGTTGAGCCAGGCCACGTCCGCCGGGCAGTCATTGGCTTCGAGCGCCGTCGCCTTGGGGACGGGGGGGCCCGAATCCATGAGCGACGTCGTTGGGCAGGCCAGGAGGCCGGTGGCACCCAGTGCCACGGCGAGCAGGACGCGCGGTTTGTCGGACAAAGGCAATCTCCCCCATGCGGTTGAGCCCGACGAGACGCCGGGCTTGGGCGCAAGAGTTTAATCGCTGCGGGGGAGAAGCCGTCGAGGGCTAAACAGACTAAAAACGGTCTTGGCTGAAATTCGTGCTGGGGCGGCAAAGTCCGCTGTCAGTCCATTGGCGATGTCTGGGTTGCGGGACGCCCGGGTAGAAAGCGCCGCACCAGCCAGAGCGCGAGTCCAGGCAGTAAAACCATGCCCAAGAACAATGTCAGGAATGACCCGAGTCGCGCCGAGTACGCCCCCACCGCCGCGTAGGTGGCGCAGACGCCCAGATTGGAGAGCGCGCAGGCTCCGAGGAAACTCCCCAGAGGCATGCGGCTGGCGCCAGCGAAGAGGACGGAGGACTCCGCCAGCATGGGCACGCCGCGCAATGCAATCAGCAACCAGGCACCCCGGCGTTCGGCCAGACGTGACAGGCGTTGGAGTTCCACCGGACCCAGGGTGCGTCGCAACGCCGCCTCGCCGCCCCTGGCGCCCAGCAGGTAGCCCCAACCACAGCCCACCATCATTCCCACCCAGCAGGCCGTCAGGCCGCCCCAGAAGCCCAGCAGCGCCCCGGACGCCGTGCCGACGAGGCTGGAGGGCACCGGCAGGACGATGTCCCCCGCCAGCAACCCTCCCAGCACGAGCGCCACCTGCCAGTCGGGTGGACGCGCCTCCAGGAAGGATTGGGTGGCGGCCTCCAGTTGCTCGCCGAAGAGGAGGAAGGGAACGAGGATGGCCGCCAGCACCACGCAGACGCAGAGGCTCCAGCCCACCGCCGCGCGCTTCGTTCCAGGGCTCGCCAGGGTCATGGTGCGGCTCAGAATCCAACGCCGAGCGTGAACGAGGCGCTCGGCTGGAAGCGGGCCTGCGGTCTGATCAACTGCGGCGCGGCGTTGAAGTACGCGGCGCTGAACCCCAGCTCCCCCACGAACTCAAAGCCGGAGGAGATGGGCAGCAGGGCCCGGAGGGACGCGCCCACCTCGGGGCCGGCGGTCTCCACGCCGGTGGGGCCGGAGCCCCCGAAGTCGAAGCCCGAGCTGTCCTCGCCAATCTGCAGCTCGGCGAAGCCGGCGCTCAACCGGGGCTGGAGCCAGCCGATGCGCGTCTTGAAGGAGGTGAGCGTCAGATTGGCGCGGAAGTGGGCGATCTCCGGTTCCGGGTCGCGGTGGAGGAACCCCGAACCCGTGCCGCAGGCCTCCACGCCGAGCCGCGCCAGTGGAGACAACTCCAGACAGATGCTGGGACGCCGGCCGGAGGTGGACGCTCCGGCGCGCAGGTTGCCGTAGTTGCGCGGAGGCTCGTCCCGCCGGTCCTCCGCGACGCCCACCGGGGCCTCCTCCGCGACCGAGAAGCCGCCTCCCATCAGGATCGCGAACACCAGGAGGCGCTGCGGAAGGCCAAGGCGTGTCATCAGGCACCAGGGATGCGACCGCGGGGAGAAGGCTGGCCATGTTGCCCGAACAGAGCAGGCGCATCCAGGCCATGTCTTGAATTCGCCCCTGGCGGTCATCATCGACCCCTGTACGACAGATTTGTCATTCCATCCCCCCGATTCTTCCTGGATGTTTTCACTCTGGCTGTCTTCATGAGCGAAAGACATCCACGTCTGGCCGGCGCCGTCGTCAAGGCCGGGTCAGGAGAAACCGCGGCCCGGGTCCACCCGGTCCGGAGCCACACCTGGATGACGGCAGGCCGCATGTCAGAGTCAGAAGAGAAGATGGCCGGTGTCGATGTACGAAAGGAACCGTCCATGTCGAGAGCTGGCTTGTTGCTGTCAATGTTTTTCATCGGATGTGGCGAGCCTGCGAGCGAGGTTCGCCCGGAGGCCGTCGCCGATACGTCGGAGGTGGAGCTCGCGCTCGCGCCTGGGGAGTACCGCTGCGAGGCGATGACGGAGGCCGCACGCGCCGCCGTGCCTCCGCCTCCCCCCAGCGTGGAGAAGGCCGCGTTCGCCCCCCGTGTTCGCGCCGTCTGTCCCCCGGGCCAGGTGCCGATCTACGCGCAGGCGGAGCTTCGGACGCGCAAGGCCGGTCCGCCGTTATCTGGCCCGGCCGCCATGAAGTCGCTGGCAGGGTCGTACTGGTACGCCGGAGTGATGAAGCCCACGGACGCGTTGAGCCAGAGCGGCGTTGGAGCGTCCATCCTGTTCTCCAACCCGGCGGTGTACGACCAGAGCGACATGGTGACGTCCCAGATGTCCATCGTCCGTGGCGCCAACTATCACCTGGTGGAGATGGGCCTGCGGAAGTTCTGGGACGCCTTCCCGCGACTGATGATCTCCCAGTGGAGCTACGGCCAGTTCAACGACGCCGCCGGGTTCGTCCAGGTCCACGGCGTCTACGGGCCCGGGATGCCGCTCTCCAGCTATTACGGGTACTCGGTCCAGCAGTACATCCGCTATGACAACGGCAACTGGTGGATCTGGTTCAACGATGCCTGGGTCGGCTACTTCCCCGGCACGCTCTGGAATGGCCAGTTCACTTCTGGCGACATGGCGCACTTCTACGGCGAGGTCTACTCGGCGCAGAGCCGGGTCCCGCCGCTCACCGACATGGGCACGGGACAGTTCTCCGGGACCTTCGGCACCGCGTACATGCAGGGGATGTGCATTCACACCGCGGGCCCCAACTGCACCTACGTCACCGACGGCTGGCCTTTCCAGACCAACGCCGCGTATTACTCCCTCTCGTATTGGAATGGCTCGTATATGGAGTTCGGCGGGAACGGCGGCGGCTGAGCTATGCCGGCGCCGTGGTGCGTTGGTCCGAGCCGTCATCCCGGCGCATCGGCTGGGCCTTTCCATACGTCAGCGACCGCCACACCCACTCGGCGGGGCCGAAGCGGAACCTGGCCAGCCACAGGTGGCTCCACACCCCCTGGACGCAGAAGATGGCCAGGCAGTACGCCATGCACGCCGCGGGGCCCAGCTTCGTGATGAAGCCCAGTCCGTAGCCGTAGAAGAACAGCACGCTGATGATCGACTGTGACAGGTAGTTCGTCAGCGCCATGCGGCCCACCGGCGCGAGCAGACCCAGCGCTCGCTGCCAGGTGGCCCGCTGGAAGAGCAGGGTGATGCTGGACACGTAGACGGCCGCGAAGCCCAGCTCGCCCAGGTTCCGCAGCGGCGCCATGGCGAAGGACACCCACGCCGGCAGTGTCTCCGGCGTGAAGACCTGCTTCAGCATGAGCTGTTGCAGCACCAGGCCGCTGCCGCTGCCAACCACCCCCGCGACGAGACCCCAGCCGAGGATTTTGCGGAACAGCCCCAGGTGCTGGGGCACGTCGTGGAAGATGCGGCGCTTCCCCGCCAGCAGGCCCAGCAGGAACCGGCCAAACGTCGAGAGCGTGATGGCCAGCAGTAGCGGGAAGTAGTCGCGGAAGAAGAAGTGGAAGGTCGCCTTCGTCACGTCCAGCCAGCTCCCGCTGGCGTAGGCCGCGAGCGTCTGCGCCTTGATGGCCGCGGACTTCTCGGTGGCCGCCTTGGCGATGGCCGCGCCGGCCTCCGGCGTGTCCGCCATCAGCTGCGGGAGCTTGAGGATGGCCACGCCGACGACGGACCACCCCAGGGCGAACAGCAGGGCGCAGATGAGCAGCGTTCGCTCCGAGCGCCCCCGGAACAGGAGCAGGCCGAATCCCAGCACCGCGTAGGTGCTGAGGATGTCGCCGTACCAGATGAGGAACAGGTGGGAGAGCCCCATCACCAGCATCACCCCCAGCCGCCGGACATAGAGCGGCGTGATGGAGGTCCCTCGCGCCTCGGCGCGGCCCATCTGCACCGCGAAGCCAAGGCCGAAGAGGAACGAGAAGAGGGTGATGAACTTCCCGGCCACCAGGAACGAGAACGCCTGCCAGGCGACGGTGTCGGCGAGCGACGCGTTGTTCAGCGCCGCGAGGGTCTGCTCTCGCGGCAGGAATACCCTCCCGCTGAACCACACCATCACGTTGGAGATGAACACGCCGCACAGGGCGAAACCACGCAGTGTGTCGAGCAGCGCCAGCCGCTCGCTGGAATCCACGGGACGGGCCTCGGCACTGGGGGACGAGGCCTCGGATGGAACTGTGGGCATGCTCGGAGAAAGGGTGGGCAACGTGAAGCTGCCTTCCAGTATTCCGAACGAGCGCGTCACACGGACTTCGCGTCAGGGAGGCGTGTCCTTGGGGGCGCGCGAGGACGAACCTCTCTGGCGGGCGGTGCTGGCGCGCAAAGGAGTTCAGCCTTCTCGAGTCGGTTCGCGCAGCGGCCACTTCGACGCGAGCACGTCGCGCGTCATGAAGGTCGCTCGGCGAAGGAGGCTTCGACGAGGAGTTCGTCGGCCCCACCTGGGCCAGAATCACCTGGTCGGCGCAGGGCCAGCAGCTGGAACCTACCTGCCTGGGGACACCCGGCTGAGGAGTCGGGGCCCGCGCACGCAAAAGCGACGTGGGCCCGGCACGCGCGGACGCCGGTCTTGAGCTCAGGCCCCAGGGGACATGGGGGGGGGAACGAACGCGCGGCGTCAGGGGGCCGGAGACACGCCCGCCGGGCCCCCCGTGATGGAGGACCCGGCGGCGGAATGCGAAGGTTCAGCCGGAGCGACAGGGACTACCGGGCGTCGCGCGCGTCCACGGTGAGGCAGGGCTCCATCTTCTCCGGGGCGACGAGGAACAGCTCCTCGCGGCCCAGGTCCTGGGTGAGGCCCGACGTGGCGAAGCCAATCTGCCCGCCGCCGTCATACGCGAGCGCCGTCCAGTCGTTCTGAGACGCGGGGAACACGTCGGCGAAGCCGTTGCGGTTGAAGTCCCGGACATAGGCCGCGGCCTGGATGCTCCCATTGTTGTTGAAGTCGGTGTTGGTGCTCGCGTTGCCCGTGACCTGGGCGTCGTTGAATCGAAGCCCGCTGATCTTCGCGAGGTCCGCTTCGGTGGTGGGGGCGACGGGCGCGAACCCGGAGACCTCGTTGACGCTCTGCTCGTTGAAGGAGGCCACCTGCACGCGCGAGTAGTCGAGCACGTTGTTCAGGCCGCCAATGCCGAAGCCATAGAACTGGTACTCGTAGTTCATGATGCTCAGGTAGTTGGGCTTGTAGTTCGAATCGTCGTTGCCGCCGTGGCGCAGGCCGATGTTGTGCCCCAGCTCGTGCATCAGGGTGCCGGCCAGTTGCAGCTCCGTGATGCCGGCGGCGAAGCCCAGCGTCACCACGAAGTCATGCGCGGGGATGCCGCGCGAGATGCCGCTGGAGTTGCCACCGCCGTACCGGTTCGCGAACAGCATGTAGTGGAAGTAGGGCGCGCGGTTCGCGGCGAAGTACTTGCCCTTGATGACGTCGAAGTCCGTCCAGACGGGGCTCAGGTCCAGGTCCGCGTCCGCCGCGGTGATCTGCTGGTCCACCACCAGGTGCAACGTGATGCCCGTGGAGCCATCCGGGTTGGACACCGGCGCCTTGGAGAAGGCCGTGATGACACGGTTCAGCATCGCCTGGGTCGGCTGCTGTCCCGGGTAGTAGTCCACCTCGATGAAGATGTCCTTCTTGCGCGCGTTCGCGCCGAGGGCCGTCAGGTCCAGGCCGCCGCCGAAGCCGAACGACTCCGCGTAGTCGTTGAGCCGGTCCCCATCCGTGTCGGGGTTGTTGGGGTTGGTGCCCAGCAGCGTCTCCACCAGGTCACAGACGCCGTCGCCATCCGTGTCCAGCGCGCCCGCGCAAGCGGGGATCGGCAGCGGGATGGCCGCCGCCACCTGCATGCCCTGCTGGGCGGTGGCCAACTCCGGCTCCGGAAGCTCCGTGCCACCACACCCGTTCAACCCCAGGAGCGCGACGGAAGCGGTCAGCAGCGTTTGATGAAGCTTGGACATGGAATTCCCTTTGTTCGCAAAGGATTGGCAGCGCACCAATCACCCCGTACTTGCTATCCACTGGATTTTTTGGCTATTCATTATTTACGTGAATAGGACGATTTTCAGGAATCGGGCTCTATTTGCTGCTGATGCGGAGCCGCCGGAGCCCCCCTGACGCGGGGCCCGGCGGTGGAGTGCGACTTCCAGGCATGTGGGATGGTGACTACCGGGCACGTTGTTCACACCGCCCATGCGAAAGCCATACACCTGATACTCGTAGCTCCTGAGGCTCAGGTGGCTGACTCGGAGCGGCGCTCAGTAGCAGAGATAGTTGTTGTTCCAGCCGTGAGCGGAATCCGCGGGCTCGTTCCACGCGATGCAGGTCTTCCCAGAGATGGGGCCTGCGCTGGACCACTGGAAGTTGAGCAGGCTGAGGTTGGGCACGCAGACGTAATTGTTGTTCCAGGTGTTGGGGTCGCTGGGCTCGTCAACGAGCGTGCACCGCATGCCAGCGATAGGCCCCGCGTTGCTGAAACGCACGCCTTCGTCCACCTCGGAGCACAGGAAGTTGTCATTCCAGCCATTCGGGTCGGCCGGCTCGTTGACCGAGACGCAGGTGGTACCCGCGATCTTCCCCGCGGGGGAGAACGCGAACCGCTGCGTGTAACACAGGTAGTTGTTGTTCCAGGAGTCGGGGTCGCCCGGCTCATTCCACTGCGTGCAGCGCATCAAGGGGATCGGGAGCAACGAGGACCAGACGAACTGCAGGGGGCTGTAGGTGGGCACGCAGAGGTAGTTGTCATTCCAGCCATCGGGGTCGAGGAGCTCGTTGATCAGGGTGCAGCGCTGGCCCGCGATGGGTCCCGCATAGGACCAGCTCACCCCCTCCTGACCCGCGGTGCAGAGGTAATTGTCATTCCAGCCGTGGGAATCGCCCGGCTCGTTGACCAGGGTGCACGTGGAGGGGAACGCGTAATGCTGGAACTGGAACTCGACGGGAGACACGCCATAAACCTGGCGCAAGCCCTGAATGTCCAGGGCGCTCAAGGTCGGCCGGCCCCACGCGGCGCAGTAGTTCATGGTCGAGAGAGGGTCGTACGCGGTGATGACCTCGCCATTGGCCTGCTGAACGATGGTGTTGTCGCAGTAGCCCGGCGTGTTGGGTTGATTGCCCGGAGAGTCCTGCTCATGCCAGAAGCCCAGGGCGTGGCCGAACTCGTGCAGGGCGACGCCGCGGATGCAATATTCGCGGTCATCTCCCGGCAACGATGCGTCATCAACACCGTCGTTGCAGACGTGGCTCCAACTGGCGAAGTTGAAGTTGAGCCACATGCTGGGGCTGCTGTTCGAGCGGCCGACGATGGAGCGCGGGCCGCTCTCATCCACCTGGATGCGGATGGCCTGAGCAGGAGTAAGGATGTCGCAGTCGCCCCAACCCGTGAAACGCAAACTGCTGTTCGTGTCCCACTGCGCCTCGACGATCTGCCTCACCCACGTCTTCTCCGAGTTCCAGCCTGCCGTGGTCCAACAAACGGGGACGTCGGTGAAGCCCGCGGCGTTCGTGGGCCAATAACCGGCGGGATTGCCATAGAGTTCATCCTGCCGTGAGTCCACTGCCACGACTTCCATGTCCGGGAAGGGCTCGGCCGCGGGATTGCAAGCCACGAGGAGCGAGGAGAGCAACCCAAGGACCTGGGTCACTCCAATGACACGCAAACTGTTTTTCATGAATTCCCCCGGCGAAGCATTTTTCACTGCGGGTCATTGTCTAGCACGGAATAAAAGCCGGCCCCAAGCAAAGGCTTGTTGCCTTCCAGTGCGATAGAAATCGTCTGGCTGGAATAATCCACAAAGTCAGACGGAAGGCGCGCCTGGGCTCCAGGGCTCGAACACCTGATGCGTTTTGACGTGCAAGTGTATGTCGACCCCCAGCTCCCTCCCGGCTGCGAGGACACGCCCCCACGCCCCTCCTTCGACGCGGGGACCCCGGATGCCGGCCCCTTTGTCTGGGGCGGCACGTACACCGAATTGGAGGAGCACGGAGATTGGGGGGCCGGGACCCCTTCGCGCCGTGCGGCTTCGATTCGCGGGACGCGTCCAGCAGGGCCTGCGAGGAGCTGTCCCGCTTCGATGTCTCGAATTGCGCCCCGGCGGCGCTCGCCATGCTTCCCGAGGAGGGCATCTGTCTGGCCAACACCCGGGATGAGCGACGCCTGGAGGACGGGGGCACCCTCATCAGCACCGGCCCTGTCGGCTTCCAGCTCCGGAGTGACGGAGGCACGAGCACGTTGTACGACGAGCCGCTCCGCTTCCGGGACACGCAGCGTGGCCAGCAGCAGCAGGGGCGTCCTTGTCTACGGCCTCGCCAATCCCGCGCTGCCTGTCTTTGCGTATAGGCGGGATAGAGGCCATGTGGAGGGTGAGGGCAGGAGCGGAGGTGCCGCGGAGGGCCGCGGACGGGGTCGCTCAAGCAGTGTGAGCCAGGCGGGTGGAGGAGCGGCTTGAGCCCCTTGGGGTACACGCTGGCCCTGGCCGCCCGCTCATGAGGTGCGCGGCAGGGGCCTGGCTCTCTGGGCCCTGGCGGCTTGAGCTTCAACACCCTGCGGCTTGGAGGGGTCCGCGCGCAGGGGAGAGCCTCGCACCTGCCGTGGGCAGGCCCAGGTGCTCTAGAATCGCTCGCACCCCTCCTGCCTCGTTCACGTACGCCAGCACCCGGCGCCTGCCGTCACACCTCGCGCGGGCCCACACGTCCAGCGCCCTGCGTGCGGCGTCCCGTTGTACGAGGTGCTCCAGGGACCTTGAGCATCCCGCCTGGGGTAGAACCACCGGAGCAGGCTGTCAGACCGCGAGGGCAAGCTTCCTTCGACTGGCACCGAGCGAAGGACGTTCATGGCAACCCTGAAACAGCTGGCGTTCCGGATGGCGCGCACCCCTGCCTCCGGCTCCCTGGTGCGCTTCGGCTTCGCGCACGCGGACCGGCTCCTGCCCCTCACCTCCGTGGACCGCTCGGAGCAGGCCGCCATCTACCGGCACCCGCGTCCCGTCTACGGCACCTTCCATCACATCGCCGTTCCCCTGCGGGGAGTGCCGGACGTCTTCGCCCTGGCGCACCCGCGCCATGCCGGGCTTCGCACGGGCCTCTTCGCGCTCATCGCCGGAGCACGGCAGCGGACCCCCGCGTCGGTGCTCGTCAACGCGGGGCCTCGGCAGGACGTGGGGCAGGTGCACTTCCACCTCACGGACGACACGCCCTTCAGCGACGCTGTCCGCTCGGAGCACCTCACCTGGCCGGACTGGGACGCGGCAGTCCGCGCGCTGACCTCCGTGCCCGACATCCAGGAGCGCTACCGCGCTGGCTTCTCGCTGCTCCAGGATGCCGGGGACCCTCGGGTGCGCCTCATCTGACCGCGGCATGGATGCGGCCGCCTTCACGCTGGCGCGCCCACCTGGCGGGTGGGCGCGCCGTTTCACCGGGCTTCCATTACTGCCAGGACGGTTCGACGTCGTTCGCGCTCACGGTGTTCGTCAGGTTGGTCAGGGTGCCGTTGACGGACCGCATGAAGATTTCGCCACTGCTCGCGCTGTTCGTGAAGCGTTCGAACACCAGGGTATCCGCAGTAGGACTGTAGGCCGGGCATTGGTCGTCCTCCGGCCCGTTCTGCAGCGCGACCAGCCCCGTCCCGTCCGCGTTCATGGAGTAGAGGTCCCGCTCGTACAGGCTCTGCACCGAGATGCTCGCGGTGAAGGCAATCTTCGTCCCCGCCGCGTTGTAGACCGGGAAGAACGAGGTCCAGTTGGACGGGCCTTCGTTCAGCCTCACCAGGCCCGTCCCATCCACGTTGATGCGGTAGATGCCCCGGAAGGGAATGTCCGACGTGCTCAGCGCCTCGTAGCCGAATACGACCTGCAGGCCATCGGGGCTGAAGCTCGGCGTGATGTAGCTGCCGGCGCCTTGCAGGTCCGTGGCCAGGAGGGCCAGGTGCTGGCCGTTGGCGTCCATCAAGTAGAGGCTGCACCGGGAGGTGCAGTGGACGAAGACGATGCGCGTCCCGTCGGGGCTGAAGGCGGGCTGTTCGTCATCACCTTCCCAGTTCGTGAGCCGCTGCATGTTGCTGCCGTCGATGTTGGCGGTGACGATCTCGAAGTCGCCAAAGTACGGATACGTCTGGCCGTAGGCGCGCTGCCAGACCACCTGGGTGCGCGCCTTGTTGAGTTTGGGGCGCCGGTCCATCACGAGGTCGTTCGTGAGGCGGTTCAAAACGGTGCCATCGGTGCCCATCACGAAGATGTCGTAGGTGTTGATGGGGTGGGCGGGGTCGCTTCCCCGGTTTGACGCGAAGGCGATCTTCGTCGGCGGTGGGCAGTTGGGGAGGCACGTCTTCGCCGTGACATCGTCCTCCGCGACCTCCTGTTCAGGGTCGGAGACACCACACGCGGCCGTCAGCAGGACTGCTCCAAGGATGCAGCTTCTTCCCATCATCATGGCACTGGCTCCCAGCTGTGTTTCAGGTTCGCCGTCCTGGCCCCGGCCTCGCGAGGCTCACCCTGGAAGGGGGGGCCCAGGCGGACCGGGACGGAAGGGCGGACATGCCGTCGACAGAGCAAGGGCAGGGCCAATCCACGTTCCAGGCCGCTTCCCCTGGAGCAACCTGCGAGGACGGCAAGTCTTGCCGCGATCCGGCGCTTCGGGCTGGCAAGAGTTGCCGTTGCCGGCTGGGTTTGCCGGCCGTGGACCTGCTCCAGGACGCCTGGGGACCCCAGGGTGCGCCTCATCTGACGGCCGTGGGGGACCAGAAGCCCGCCAGCGCTCCCGAGGCGTGGGCCTCCGTGTAGCGGCGCAGGTCCTCCGCGTTGTCCGCCTCCAGCCAGCCGGATGCGATGGGCACGGCGTGGACCGCCACGCCGTCGGAGATGACGTCCTGGAGGAAGGCCGTCATGGAGATGTTCCAGTAGCGCGGGTCCTTCGCCACGCGCTGGTCGAAGCGCTCCAGGAGCGCGTGCAGGACTCCGGGCCCGAACCGCAGCAGCCCGATGTATTGCCCCTGCACCTCCTCCACCGAACGCACCCGCGAGCCGATGTCCACGATGCGCTCGCCTTCCAGGCGCAACGACTCGCAGTCCGTCGTGGGGTCCTCCATCCGCAGCTCCCAGAGGCGGCGCCACTGCATGTCGATGGCGACTTCGACATCCCGGGACGCGGCGAGCATCCGCCCCAACACCTCGTGCGAGAAGACGATGTCCCCATAGGAGACGAGGACTGGCTCCGTGCGGGACACCACCGGCAGGCTGAAGCGCAGCGTGGAGACCATGTTGCCGGTGGTGTAGGCCGGGTTCACCACGACGCGCACGTTGCGGCCCGCCTTGGTCAGCTCGGGATACGCGCCGGCCATCACCGTGACGTCCACGCCGAAATGCGCGTAGACGGCCAGCTGATGGTCGAGCAGCGGGGCTCCCGCCAGCTCCACCAGGCACTTCGGCCGGTTCGCCGCGAGCGGCCCCATGCGGGTGCCCAGGCCCGCTGCAAGGATGATGGCTTTCACGGTTCGTACGCCTCCATGGATTCGAGGACCGAGTGAAGGTGGTGGGGCGCCCGCTCGGGGTGCCAGAGGACGCCCAGCGAGCGCCGCTCCCAGTTCGCGAAGGCCTCCACCGCGCCGTCCTCCGAGCGCGCGAGGACGTCCCATCCGTCAGGCATGGAGTCCTCCGCCACGCTCCAGTGGTGGAAGCTCGCCACCTCCGCCGGGCCCCGCCACGCATTGGCGAGTGGACCCGTCAGCGCGTGGCGCACGCGCACGTGGCCTTCGACAGGCACGAGCCGCATCCCCGCGAAGCGCGCGAGCATCTGCGCGCCCCGGCACACGCCCAGCACCGGCGTCCGCGTCCGGGCGGCGAGCGACAACAGGACGGACTCCGTCTCGTCGCGCGCGGGAACGGAATCCGGTCCCGTTCCAGGAGCGTCGTTGCCTCCACTCAGGATGACGAGCCCCGGACGGAGGGCTTCGAACTGGGCCACGGCAGCGGCGGCCACGTTGACCACGGGGAACGGCACCCAGCCGGCCCCCCACAGGCCCGAAGCCCAGGAGTCCTCGAGCCCATCCCGCACCTCCGGACGCCCCGAGACACGGTCGCTGCGCTGGGTGATGAGTGCCACGCGGCGCTCACTCATGGACGAGCCTGCGCCCCCCGCAGTCCAGCGTCATCACCCGCCCACCTGACAGCCGCCGGAACTGCTCCCGGCCCACGCCAATGGCGGCGGGCAGCTGCAGCTCGGTGCAACGCACCGCCATGTGCGAGTTCGCGCCTCCGTACGCCGTGACGATGCCTGCGACGCCCAGCGCGAGCAGCCCGTCGTAGCCGGGGTCGGCGCGCTCCAGCAGCACGATGTTGCCGCGCACGCGCTCCGGGTCTGGCAGCCCGTCCGCGACCAGCACCGGCGCGCGCACGCACGCCTTGGTGACGAACAGGGGCTGCTCTCCACTGCTCACGTGGAAGAGCAAGTGCGACGCGCGCGTCAGGATGTCCGGCAGTTCGATGAGGGTGACGGCGGCGGCATGCTCGCGAGCCTCCTCCACGGCGTCGCGGCACCACGACCGGGCTTCGAGTGGCGGCAGCGCCAGGGCGGTCTCCACCTGCTCCAGCGACAGGTGCGCCAAATCATCCCGGCTCAGCCCCAGCGGCTCGCCCCACTCCGCGAGGTGTTCGAGCACGCCACTCAGCGTCTTCGTGAACACGTGCTTGCCGTACTCGCGCCCCGCGATGCCCGCGCCCAGGTGCGCGAGAAACACCTCGCTGGTCATCGACAGGCCGGCGCTCCGGAGGCCCGCGCCCAGGCGCTCGTGGAGGCTCAGGGACAAGGGGGCTTCGTGCCTGAACGGTTCCTCCGCTCCGGAGATGAGCGGGCCGAGGTAGCGCTCCGGATCCGCGCCATAGCGTGGCACCCGGATGTCATAGGTCCCGGGGCGCAGGTGCCCGAACTCCGCGACGAGCGCCTCCAGGCCCAGCTCGCCCCGCCGCACGCGGAACGCGTCCGCTTGCAGCTGGCCCGCCACCGTCCGGATGCGCTGGAGCACCTCGCGCTGCTCGCTCGAATTCATCACGCCCTCGCGAACGAAGCTCTTGAGCAGCGCGGTCACCACGAACGCCGTCCGTGCCAGATGCGCGAAGGGCAGGGTGCCCAGCTTGCGCAGGCGCGCGAGGACGGGACCGAGCCCGCCATCGAAGCCCGGCGCGAACGGTTCGGCCCGCAGCCGCTGCACCTGCTCCACCTGCGCGGGCAGGTCGCGAAGCCCGTGGAGCGTGATGTCCCGCAGCGCGGTGGCCAGGGCATCCAGCTCGCCTGCATCCAACGAGGACGCATAGAGCCTCCGGAGCCGCTCGCGCAGGCCGAGGCTCGCGCACGTGTCCGCGATCTCGAACTCCACCTTGTCATGCAGCTCGGGGGCGCTGGCCAGCCGGGCCAGTTGCTGGGAGACCAGGACCTCCGCCACGCGCGCCGGGGTGACGGCCGGGATGAAGGAGTTGAGCGACGCGCGCACGTCCACATAGGCGTGCCCCGCGAAGTCGCGCAGCAGGGGAGTGCCGCGCAGGTCGCGGTACCCGTAGGCCGCGCGCTGCTCCGCCCAGGTCTGGTCCGTGATCAGCCTGCCGTAGAGCGTCCGCGCGAGCGGAAGCGGACGCCGGCCAATCATCTCCGCCGGGTTCCAGTCCGTCATCGTGCTGTAGACGGGACCGTCTCCGACGACGGGGGCCTTGGGCCGCAGTAGCGCCTGGTGCGCCGTGCAGGCATCCGCCAGCAGCATCGCCCGGCGGACCTCGCCTCCCTCTGGCAGCGACGAACCCTTGGCGATGGGACGCACCTGGAGGAGGTGGAAGTCACCGCCTGCCAGCGCGAACTCGATGTCCAGCGCCTCCACGCCAACGAGCTTCACCAGCTCACGCCCCACGGTGACGACGCGACGGAGCGAGTTCGGCAACAGGCCCCGGGGCACGCCGTGCTCCACGTACGCGGAGGAGGGCTTCTCCAGGGCGCCGGACGTAATCTGATCCGTGCGCCCGCTGGAGACGTCCGACGCCACCACCCAGTACGAGGCCAGCGTCTCCGGGTGCCGCGCCATCAGCACGCCGCTTTCGCTCACGGGGTGGACGTAGGACTGGAGGAAGACCTTCTCTTCCCGTGCCCCCGGGCCATACGAATCGAACACGTCCGAAATGGCGCCGCTCACGGCCACGGCATCGCCCGCGTCCACGTCGAGCACGGAGAGGAAGCGTCCCGCGTTCGACGCGGTCCACGCATCCTCCGCGGAGCAGGAGGAGCGCACCACGATGCGCACGTTCCCGAAGCGCTCCCGCACACGTTGGAGCACGGCGTCCCGGTCCTGGGCCCAGTCCCCGCTCCACACGATGTGCGGCCGGGAGACGCGCCACGGCCCGTGCAGCTCCGACAGGATGTCGAGCGTGCGCGCCTTGTCCCCCAGCACGAGCCGGCCTACGGGGGCCTGGGGCTCGCTGGAGACCTCGTCGTCTTCCATCTCGAAGCGCGCCACGTCTCCGGCCTGGGCAAGCCGGTCCGCCACCTCGTCCAGGTCCCATCCCTCCAGCGCCTCACGCACCGCCTGGGTCCTTCCGACGATGAATCGGCACTCTCCCCGCCAGGTCGCGATGACGGCGGAGGCCTCATCGAGCAACACGCGGAGCGCGCGCGGACGCGGGAGCACTGTTCCCTTGAACGCGAGCGTCAGCGGCACGCCGTCGTACGTCTGGGCGAGCGTGCCCAGGACGCGCTCGGCCCAGGTCCGCATGGAGGCGTGCACGGGGCCTACGCCGCGGATGCGGCAGTCAGGAGGAGTTCCAATCGGAGGGGTAGGGCGAAACGTCTCGACTTCGCATTCCAGGGCTGTCACGGGCGACCTCGCACGAGCGGACGTGGTGCATGGCGCGTGCGCGGCATCGCATTGTGGCCTCTGCCCACGTGTGGTGGATTCGATGCATGAGAACCTTCGCCACGGATGAGCGGCTGGCGTACCGCCGCGCGGGCAATGAGCTTCAGCCCCGCCCGTCCGAGGACCATGTCCTCTCCTACGAGTACCGCTTGATGCAGCTGCCGCTGGTGCGGCCGGACCACCCGGAGGTCGTGCCGTTCGACCTCAAGGCCGGCTACGACTGGCTGGGCACCTACCGCGCGCCCCGCGTCTCGCTGGTGGGCTTCGTGGACTTCGGCGCCTTCGCGCAGAGCCCCCAGTTCAACCGCTTCATGAACGCCGTGGCGATGACCGCCGCGGCGCGGAAGATCGCCTGGGACATCGTCGAGCGGCGCAAATACAGACACCACTTCACCATCTGCAACGGGCTGCATGAACGGATGCCCATCGCGGACATCGTGCCCTTCGTGAAGCAGCGGCTGGAGGGCTTCCCCCGCTTCCGCATCCAGGTGAAGGGCGGCTGGCTCTGGGGCAAGAAGAACGGCCGCATCTACTTCCCCGTCTACCCGGAGCTGACGGACGGCCCGAACCCCGTGGACCACCTCACCGAGGTCCAGACGCGCCTGGGCCATTCGCTCCACCCGGGCTTCTACATCGGCTGTCTCCAGTTGATGGACCACCTGCGCTTCAACTCCGAGCTGGACGTGCACGAGGCGGACGAGCTCTTCGGCGTGCTGCGGCGCTTCCGCGAGACGACCATCGTGGAGCTCGACGTGACCGAACTCTCCATCCTGCGCACGCACGACGACCTCATCCTCAAGAGTCGGGTGCTCGAACGCGTGCCGCTGGCGGGGTGAGGGGTTCATTCGAACTCCTGGAGCGCGCTGCGCAGGAGCACGCGCTCGTAGGCGTTGCGGACCAGCGCCCCCAGCGGACCGATGATCCGCGTGAGGTCCGTCTCGCGGTACAGCGCCGGGTGGTGGAGCAGCTCCAGCACCGTGGCGACGAGCGCCGGCTCCACGCGGTAGTCGAACATCCCGGGCCGGCGCGGATGTGAAAGCCCTGCCTGGACCGCATCGTTCACCAGCGCCGCCTCACGGGCCACGACGCGCAGGTACACCTCGCGGGACGCCGGGGGCTCGGAGCGGAGTCCCTCCAGCTCGTTCGCTGCCTCGCGCCACGGCGAGACCAGCTCCTCGGGGAAGGGAGCGACGAGCTCCACTTCTTCCGCGAGGCGCAGGCGGAGGTGGACCAGGAACTCCAGGGGCGAAGGTCGCCACGTACGCCCCACGACGGCCCCTGGCAACTGCTGGATGGCGGAGTTCGCGCGCAGGGTGGGGCGACCTTCCGACTCCAGGAGCATTCGCAGTTCACGGGGATCAAAGGCCGTGGCGGCCTCTTCAATCATGGCGCGCGTGTCGTCCGAGGAGTGCATGAGGCTCAGCGCGCGCGTCGGGGCCTGGAGCCGGCTGCGCAGGTGGTGCGGTGAGCGCTTGTTCGGATCCGCCGACCCCTTGAGCGACTTGAAGGCCGCGCAGGCGGACCGGCTCGGGGTGCGGAGGATGAGCGCGCAGGAGGACTCCAGCAGGTACACCTCGCCAGGCACGGCCCACGTCTTGTCGAGCGCGATGGGGCGGTTGGGGCTGTACACCGCCTCGATGCTGCTCTGCGTGTATTGGACGAAGCGCCGGTCCACGACGCGGAAGCCCTCGTGCTCCAGGAACGCGAGCGCCTCCTCCGCGAGCCCGAGCCCGATGGCGTACGGGTCGAAGAACGTGAAGACGAACTCCTCGCTCCCCGGACGCGAGCCGAAGGCCTCCACGAGGCCGGACACACTGGCAACGTTTCTCATGTGAGGTCTCCACTTCCGGCTTCCACGAGCCACAGCGCTTCTGAAGGCGCGAGCAGGACCTCCCCCTGGCCCTGACGCCCGCCGAGCAGGTCCGTCCACTTCCGCAACGGCACGGGGACGGACACGGGCCCCACGCCGAAGTTCACCAACACGTGCAAGGGCTGACGGCCATGGCCTCGCGTCAGATGCACGACCTGGGGCGCTGGCAGCCGCGCCTCGCAGCCGCTGTCCTCCCTCAGCGCGGGCGTCCGGTCGCGCAGGCGGATGAGGCCCAGCAGGGACTTCAGGATGCGCGCGTGTACCGGCTGTCGGACCAACGCACGCAGGGCTCCATCCGAGTACCGGTGCCGGTTCGCGGCGCGAGGATTGGAGGGCTCGACACCCACCGCGTCCGGCAACCCGAACAGCGTGGGGAAGTAGAGGCAGGGAGTGGCGGGGAGCGCGAAGAGCAGCGCGTGCGCGGCCAGGTATCGCTCGACGTCGAGCCCTGCCTCCGTGGAGAAGATGCGGTGCAGCGAGCTGTTGAGTTCGTACGGCTGGGATTTCCCCCCCACGTCCGCGTGTGACACCCGGACCCCGGCACGCTCCATCCGCTCCATCACCCGCCGGAGGGTGGGAGCATCCAGCGGCGGATCCATGGGACGCAGGTGCACGCCGTCATGCGTCTGGAGGAAGGCGTAGCCGTCGCGGCCGTGGGCATCGGCCGCGGACGCGTTCACCCAGTCCACCAGCGGACCGCCTTCGCCCGCGAGCGCCGCCGCGAAGACGAGCAGCGGCACCGCGAGGTGGTTGTCGTGCTGCGCCAGCTCCTCGCCCAGGTAGCACCGCTCGCCCGTGCGGTGGTCCGTCTCCGCGAGCAGGCGCACCGACGGGTCCACCAGGTCGGCCACGGCGCGCAGCGCTCGCACCAGCAGCTTCGCTTCCGGCTGGTGAGGCCCTCCAGGAACGCGCTTCCACACGTGAGGAATGGCATCCAGACGCACGACCCGCGCACCCGCCTCCACCAGCCGCAGCAGCGTGCCCGCCATGGACAGGAAGACGTCTGGCGAACCGTGGTTCAGGTCCACCTGCGCGCGCCCGTACGTGCACCACGCCCAGACCGCGCCGAAGCGCTGGAGGATGGAGGAGGTCCGCACCCGCGTGCCCCAGTCGATGTCCCGCGGCTCGGAGAAGAGGTGGAAGTCCCCGGGCCGTCCCTCCCCGCGCAGCACGTCCCGGAACGCCGGGTGCGACGTGGACACGTGGTTCATCACCAGGTCGAGCATCAGCCCGCCGCTCACCTCAGACAGCCGCTCCAGGTCCTCCCACGCCCCCAGGCGCGGATGCACGGCCCGGTGGTCCACCACCGCGAAGCCGTCATCCCCGTCCGACACATAGGGCGGGAGCACATGCAGCAGCGCCGGCCCCACGCCGCCCACCTCTTCTTCGAGGAAGCGCCGCAGCGCCGCGAGGGGAGCCATGCCCCCGTCGAGCACGTGGTCCGGATACACGGCGATGACCGCGGGCCGCGCGTCCACCGCCGCGCGCCCGGGCCGCGGGCACGCGCGGATGCCCTCCGCCGCCTGGGCCAGCTCCCGGACGAGCGCCTCCGCGCGCTCCGCCCCGTAGAGCTGTCCCAGTGCGTCCCCCAGCCGCGCCCTCGCGGGGGCGAGGACCGGGTGGGCCGTGTATCCGGAGGCGCTCATCCCTGGTGCTCGAGGACGTAGTCGATGCTGCCCTGGAGGAACTCCACCGCGCGCGCCAGCTCCGGCTCCGCCGACATGCGTTGGGCCATGCGCTGGTGGAGCGCTTCGATGCGCGTGAGGCATCCGCCCAGCGGGCCCGTCGCGCAGTCCGCGTGCAGCAAGAGCCCTTCCTCGAGCAGGCCCCGGTCCACCTCGCCCGCGGTGGCCATCGCCTTGCGCGACTCGATGAGCAGCCACTTGCGCGCCGCGCTTGTTATCCCGAGGGCCGCGAGGATGGAGACCAGCGCCTCCTCCACCGCGATGCGCGCCACGTGCCGGCTGGACTCCTCGCTGATGGCGCGGTGGCTGATGGCGTCCTCCAGGTACTCGTGGACCTCCATGAAGTGCCGCACGGTGAGGTAGGTGGGCAGCAGCTCCACCAGGAACTCATCCCGCCAGCTCGCCACCAGGCTCGGGTTCATCAGCGGCAGTCCCACGCGCAGCCGGTGCAGGAAGCGCAGCTCCGGGCCGTCGATGATGGGGATGAACTTCAGCTCGGACGGCTTGTAGAGCGCCGGCGCGATGGCCGTCATCCACGTCATGATCTCCGCGACGCGGCTGCGCTCCGCCAGCTCGATGTTGACCTCGATGCCGTCGCAGTACTGGAGCGCTTCACTGAAGCGGCTGTTCTTGAAGCGCACGCCCTCCTTCGTGGAGATGAGCGACGTGCGGTGCGGCACCAGCACCATCAGGTCCACGTCCGAGCTCGGCGTGCCATTGCCAGCCGCGAGTGAACCCGTCAGCAGCACGCCGCACGAGGCGGGGTCGCTGACCAGCTCCGACAGGATGCGTTCGACGTCCACGCCGTGCGCGCGAAGCGTCTGCATGGTGAGCGGTTGACCACTGGAAAGCTGATGCGTGCGCTTCATGATGCCACCTTCCCCCGTCCCTGATGGGACAGCTGCAAGTCCGAGAAAACGTCCGCGCACGCGTCCGCGACGGTGCGCACCATCTGCTCCTCATGGGTTCGCATCACGCTCAGGCGCAGCAGGCCGTGGCCCGCCGGGACCGCTGGATGGATGACCGGGTTGGCGTAGATGCCCCGGTTCCACAGCAGCCTCCACGCCTGGAGCGTGTCGAAGTCCGCGCCCACCTCCACGCTGACGATGGGACCGTCGGACGGAATGGGCCGCAGCCCGCGCTCCACCAGCGCCTCACGCAGCGAGCGCACCCGTTCCTTCAATTGGGCCACCAGCCCCGGGTCCTCACGGAGGATGCGCAGGGCGGACAGGGCCGCGGCCACGGAGGCCGGCGTGTTGGCGGCGGTGAAGAGGAAGGGCCGCGTGAGGACGCGCAGCGCCTCAATCTGGGCCTTGTCCCCGATGATGGCGCCGCCGCAAGAGCCCAGGCTCTTGGAGAAGGTGATGGTGATGAAGTCCGCGTCCTGGACGACGCCGTCCTCTTCCACGGTGCCCAGTCCCCGAGCGCCCACCGTGCCCAGGCCGTGCGCCTCGTCCACGACGAGCGCCAGCTGCGTCTCGCGGCACACCTCCAGGAATCGGCGCAGCGGAGCCCGGTCTCCGCGCATGGAGTAGACGCCCTCTACAACACACAGGCCGGAGGCGGTGTCGTCCTTCGCCTGGGCCAGCAGGTGCTCCGGGTCGTTGTGGCCGAAGCGCTTCATGTTCGCGCGAGCCAGCCACACGCCGTCCAGGACGGAGGCGTGCATCTCCTCGTCCACCCAGGCGCGGTCATTGCGGCCCAGCAGCGAGCTCATCAGGCCCAGGTTGGCGCCGTAGCCGGTGGAGAACACCATGGCGCCGGTGCGGCCATAGAAGCGCCGCAGGGCTTCCTCCAACTCCTCGTGGAGCGTCAGGTTGCCGTTGAGCAGACGTGAGCCCGTCACACCCGCGCCCCAGCGGGCGGAAGCCTCCTGCGCGGCGGCGATGACACGAGGGTCGTTCGCGAGCCCCAGGTAGTTGTTGGAGCCGAAGTTGAGGATGTCCCGGCCCTCCATGCGGGTGATGGGGCCGGTGGCCGACTCCACGCGCGTGAAGTAGGGGAGGCGGCCAATGCGCTTGCCCAGACGGGCCTGCGCCACGCGTGGGTCCCCGAGCAGCCGCTGGATGACGGGAGCCCGAGGGCGGCCCGCGGTGTCTTGTTCAGGTCGTGTCATGTTTTTGGTCCCGGAAGTCGAACGCCAGGCTCGCGGCGGTCGCGCAGACAGCGGTGAAGGTGAGGATGACGGCGGTGCTCTGGAGCACGACGCTCCAGCGGCCCGCGCCGAAGGTGGCTTCGTTGAGAGCACGCAGGGCCCAGTAGTGAGGCGTGGCGTAGCCGAGCGTGCGAGACCAACCCGGCAGCGCTTCGGTGGCGACGATGGCGCCACCCACCGCGCTGAACGTCACCAGCACCAGGTAGGAGAGGTTGGAGAGCGTGGCGGTGCTGCGCGTGATGGCGAAGAGGAGGAAGCCCAGGGCCGAACCGCTGGTCACCAGCGCCGCGCCGGTGAGGGCGACCTGGAGGACGTTGCCGTTGAGCGGCAGGCCCAGGAACACCGCCGCGAAGCCGGTGAAGAGCAGCAGCTGCACGAAAGACATCGCGCAAGCGGGCAGCACCTTGCCCATGGCGAACGCGAGCCGGGAGGGGCGGACCAGCGCCTGCCTGCCGTCGGTGTGGTACCAGAAGTCCCGGTAGAACGCGTGACCTGAGTAGGTCACCACCATGTAGCTGAACATCACCGCGAAGCCGATGGTGGCCCGGCCCATGGCGCCCGGAGCCGCGTCGAGCCCCGACACACCCGGGCCCAGGATGGCGGAGAGCACCGCGGGCAGGATGAAGATGAACACCATGGCCGTGCGCTCTCGCGCGAGCACCCGCCACTCCGTCAGCGCGTAGCAACGCACCACGTTGACAAAGCCAGCCACGCCGCTGGGCGCGGATGGGGTACTGGAAGCGATGTGGTGATTCATGGCCCTTCCGCCTCCCGGGCGAAGGCGCTCAGGGACGGGTCCCTCAGCAGGATGTCGCGGAGCCGGTTGCCGGACAGGCGCAGCTCGGACAGGTGGACATCGGAGGGGACCTCGCCCAGCTTCGAGCGGACCTCCTCCATGGTGCCGGTGGCGAGCGTGAGCTCCCACGAAGCATCGGGACGCGCGCCACGCAGCGACAGCGTGCGAGCCTGGTTCGACAGCACGGTTCCCAGTTCACCCAGGTCGCGAGTCTTCCCGTCCCGCAGCAGCACCAGCTCCGTGGACAGCTCCTCGATGTCCTCGGGGTAGTGCGCCGTGACGAGCACCGCGGCGCCTTCCTCACGCCACGCGCGCACGCGGCGCACCACCAACTGGCGGGCCTCGAAGTCGAGCGCGACGGTGGGCTCATCCAGCAACCGGATGGGCGGCGCATGGACGAAGCTCGCCGCCAGGTGCACGAGGCGCCGCTGACCACCCGACAGGTGATGCACGCGCGTGCGGGCAATGGGACCCAGCGCGAACTCCTCCAGGGTCCGCTCGACGGCGGCCTTCGCCTCCCCGCGTCCCAACAACAGCAGGGCCAGGTGCCCGACGTTCTCCTCCACGGTGAGCACGGGATAGAGCGCGATGGCCTGCGTCGCGAACCCGATGGCGCGGCGGGCGTGCAGCCCACCCACGTCGAGCCGCACCGAGCCGCCAGTTGTTCCCCGCACGGTGCCGGTGAGCGCTCCGAGCAGCGTCGTCTTGCCCGCGCCATTGGCGCCGAGCAGTCCCACGGATGTTCCCCCCTTCAAGCAAAGGGAGACATCGCGAAGCACGGGCGTCCCCTGGGGGAATGCGAAGGAAAGCCGCTCCGCGGAGAGCAGGGCGGTTCCGTGCGCGGACCCCATGGACTGACGAAGACGCCCAGGTGTTTTGATTGGATCCTGAAATGCTGTTTCTTCAGGAAAAGTGATTTTGTCGGTCATCGTCGGGATGACCTTCTACAGATGCGGTCTGACATCCAGCGTCAGCACGTCGCGTCGAAGATGACGCGGACGCAACCCATCACGGCGCCCTCATTCTGGAGGGCGGTGATCCATTCCCCGATGCCATGCTGAGGGGCGAAGTGACACGAGGACTCCTTCTGGACACGGGGCTACATGGGAGGCGTCGTCCCCGTCCTTCCGGCTCCGGCTCGTAGTAGGACCGCCCCGATGTCCGAACTCGACGACGCCGCGCTCCTGGAACTGCTGGACCTGACCTTCGACGCGCTCTGTGCGTCCCGCGTCTCGGATTGGGTGGACCCCGACCGGGTTCTCGCCGCGGTCGACCTCTCCCTGACGCCCGAACGGGTGACGGGCTGGCACGCCCGGTTGGGTGTCCCCATGCGCACGCGCCTGCTCGCGCGCGCGGCGAAGAGCCGCATCAAGATGGGCGCGTGGCTCCCCGCTGAGGCCACCGCGTCCCTGACGGCGCTCCTGGGCCAGCCGGTGCACCTGCCTCGCAAGGCCATCGATGAAATGGTGGCGTCCGAGCAGGTACGGGAGACTGTGCGCACCACGCTCCAGGAGACCCTGTCGTCCCTGGTGAGCAAGGTCATTGCGGGAGCTCCCGGGGCTGGCGTCTCCGGGCTGAGGGATGCGCTGAGCTGGGGCGCGAGAGCGGCGGCCTCGGCGGGCAAGGGAATCCTGGGGGGCCTGGGCGGCAGCTTGCAGGACCGCGTGCGCGAGGTCATCGACGGCTCCATGGCCCTGGTACAGCGGCGGATCGCCGAGCGGCTCGCCAGCGAGGAGACCGCCCGCGCCCTGGGAGCACGGCGCCAGAAGGTCTTCCTGTCCACCCTGGAGAAGACGGAGGCCGAGGCCGCGCAGGCGCTGGGCCGGGTGCCCCACGAGCACCTCGACTCCCTGGGGCCTCAGGTGCTTGCGCACAACCTCGCGCGCCCCGAAGTGCGCGAGGGGCTGAAGGCCGAGCTCCACGCCGTCCTGGAGGACCTGTCACGGCACACCGTGGGAGAGTTGCTCGAACAGGCCGGACTGCGTGAAGCGACACGCCAGTGGCTGCATGCGCACGGCCTGCCCTTCGCGCGCACGCTGGTTCACTCCGCCCCCTTCATCGCCTGGAGGACCCTCGTGAAGCGCTCCGGGCCGTAAGCCCCGCCGACGCAACGCGTGTGGCCCCCAGCGTCTGGGAGAGCTCCACCCCGGTCAAACCACCCGAGCATTCGTGCTCCGAGCGTCCTGCCGCCCTTGGTCGCGGCGTACCGGAACTCCTCGCTGAAGTGCTTCCAGGGAACTGGCAGGGCTGGAATCCCCCATGATTGCGTGTGGGTTTCCCAGACGAGAGACGTTTCAAGTTTCCGTTCACCCAGCGAGCAGAGGAGCTGCCCCATGCGGATCGCCAGGGTTCTGGCTGCACTGGTTGGCACGCTGCTGATCTCCAGCACGCCGATCACCGCAGCCGAGCAGCCGGGTTCCGGCGTGCAGACTCGTGCGGAGGTCCGCACCTCCGGTGCCACGCTTGAGATCGCCTGGGACCAGCCGATGCCGGCCGCCGAGGCGGAGGCGTTGACGAAGAGCCTGCAGGGCGACGGAGAGGAAGAAGACGTTCAAACCTTCATGCCCAAGCCCAACGGTCATGGGCCGCAGTATGACGTTGTCAAATGCGACGAGGCGAACCACATCTTCACGGACCGGAACGGCATCTTCAGCGCCCGCTACAACTGCCGCTTCGATAACGTCAACTGGGGGTTCAAGGTTTCGCAGAAGCTCGTGGCCATCGCTGTCGGAGACATGAAGGAATCTGGGATGGTCTGGCATACAGCCACGAAGAAGCTGGGTCATAACGGGCACCACACCGTGCCCGTCAACTACCAGCTCCACGGCACCATCAAAGGAGTCAAGGATGGTGACGTCTTGCATTGGTCCGACAGGATCACCTTCCGCGTCAATGCGGGGGGCCGGGAGGGGACCGCCGTCCTCAACATCGGTGGAACCTTTAAAATCTCCCGCCGTTGAGAGCCTCTGCCAGGGGACAAGGCGCGCCGAGGACATTCAAGGAGGTCGTCATGAAACGCTCGATTCTGACCCTGCTCTGGGCCGTTCCCTTGTGCTTCCCTGCGTCATTCGCGGAGGCGCGTTCACTCCAGACTTCCAACGCCAATTACTGCGTCGGTGTCAATCACGCGAGCGAGGTCGCTGGTGCGAATGTCAAGCAGTTCAGGTGTGATGGCGGAGAGAATCAAGGGTGGGCCCAACGGGACGAAGGGGGCGGATATTTTGCCTTGCAGAATGACAAGAGCCGTCTGTGTATGGGAGTGAATCACGCGAGCAAGAAGCCCGGCGCGGACCTCAAGCAGTTCGAGTGTGACCACAAGGAAAATCAGAACTGGAAGTTCGAGAGGTGCCCTGACGGGAGCGGCCAGTGCCTGGTGAACCAGAAGAGCGGGCTCTGTGCCACTGCCGATCCTCTGGCGCACGATGTCCAGCTGGAGCCAGAGCAGTGTATCGGTGGGCCGACCCAGGTCTGGAACGACGTCTAGCGTCAGCGGGTTCGAGGCAGGTGGAAGGCGGGGGCGTGCCGGGGAATCGGACTTTCGAACGGTGGCCTCGGCGTGGCTGGTCTTGAAGTTCGCGCTGTCCGCCATCCTCTTCCGCATCCTGGGGCAATGATTGTCAGGTGGGCCCGCGGTTCACTGGAGTAGGCTCGCACTGTCCGTGAAAAAGACAGGAGCCACCATGAAGCTGATATCGAGCAGTGCCATCGTGACGGGAGCGGGCCAGGGCATCGGACTGGGAATCGCCGCGCGCCTCATGCGGGACGGAGCCAACGTCCTGCTCTTCGGGCGGACCCCGGAGAAGGTGGAGGCGGCCGCCAGCGAGCTCAACCGGGTGATGGAGGGGCACGCTCGGGCCGTGCCCTTCGCGGGCGACGTGGTTCGCGCGGAGGATGTGGCGCGGGCCATCGAGGTGGCCACGCGTGAGTTCGGCCTCCCGGGGATCTGGTGAACAACGCGGGGTCGGCCACCCTCCGCCCGCTCCTCGAATTGCCGGCGGAGGAGTTCGACCAGATCCTGGCCATCAACCTCAAGGGGCCCTTCCTGTTCACCCAGGCACTCGCGAAGTCGCTCGTCGCCGCGAAGCAGCCGGGCTCCATCGTCAACATCTCCTCGTTGAACCAGACGGCCGTGACGGACGGGCTCGCCCACTACTGCGCCTCCAAGGCGGGGCTCGCGAACTTCTCGAAGGTCGCGGCTTCGGAACTGGGGCGCTACGGCATTCGTGTGAATGTCGTGGCCCCGGGTGCCATCCGCACCCCCCTGGCCGAGGGTGCCGGCCTCATGAAGGGAGCCATGGGGCGGGAGTTCCTCTCCCACACGCCGCTCGGAAAGCCGTGTGGCGAGCCGGAGGACGTGGCGAAGGTGGTGTCGTTCCTCTGCAGCGACCTTGCGTCATGGATGACCGGCGACACGCTGGCCGTCGATGGTGGCAATCACATTCGCGGGCTGCACAGCTACGCGGACACCCTGGGCCTCACCCGTCCCGTGGAAGGCTGAGCCGCCCGCCGCTTGGGGTCCCCGGGTGCCTGCCTGTCAGGTGCCCGGAGTCGGAGGCGAGGGCGGTGCGGCTGGACGGCATGGATGTCTCGGTTCCGACTTCCCGAGAGGACAGGGAAGGTTGAGTCAATCACCGGCCGCTCCACGTGGGCATCGCGCCCATCAGGGCCGGCAGGACGAGGCCCACGGCCAGCCCGCCGAACGTCAGCGCCGTGGGCGCGGGAAGGCCCAGCACCCGCCGTAGCGGGGGGAGGGTGAGCGCCGCGATGTGCACGGCCGTGGCCCCCCCGATGAAGACGGGGAGGCGCCACTCGCCGTCCGCGGGGAGGTGGCGCCGCGTCTCCCTCGGCGCCCGGCACACGGCCGAGTAGCCCAGCTGCACCGCGGTGAGCGTCCCGAAAGCCAGCGGCGGCCCGCCCAGCGCCAGCCCCAGCCCTCCCACGCCCGCCATCAGCGCTCCGTCCCGCACCACGCGCCGCACCGCCGGGCGCGTCAGCAGCGGCATGCCTGGCGGCGCGGGCGGCCGGTCGAGGATGGCCGGGTCTCCGGGCTCCATCGCCAGGGCGATTCCCGGCAGCGTGTCCGTGAGGAGGTTGATCCACAGCAGCTGCAGCGGCGTGAGCGGATCCGCAAGGCCGAGCAGGCCCGCGCCCAGCACCAGCGCCATCTCCGAGAGGTTGGTGGCGAAGAGGAAGCGCAGCGCGCGGCGCAGGTTGTCCTGGACGATGCGGCCCTCGCCCACCGCGGACATGATGCTGCGCAGGTCCTCGCTGGACATCACTACGTCGGCCACCGCGCGCGCCATGTCGCTGGAGCGCACGCCCACCGCCACGCCCACGTCCGCCGCCTGGAGCGCCGGGGCGTCGTTGATGCCGTCACCCGCCATGGCGACGATTTCTCCGTGCGCGCGCAGCGCCTTCACCAGCTCCCGTTTGTTCTCCGGCGTCACGCGCGCCAGCACCGCCGTGCGGTCGAGCCTCCGGCGAAGCTCGTCACCCGTCAGCTCGAGCATCTCCGCCAGCGCTACCGGGGTGAGCGTGTCGCCCTCCAGCCCCACCTGCCGGGCGATGGCATCGGCCGTGCGGGGCTGGTCTCCCGTCAGAATCACCGTGCGGATGCCCGCGCGGCGCGCCTGCCGCACCGACTCCGCCGCGCCGTCGCGAAGCGGGTCCCTCAAGCCCACGAAGCCGATGAAGGTGTAGCCGTCCGTGGGCGCGTGTTCCCCGTCTCCGGGGAGCCTCCGCCATGCCAGCCCCAGCACCCGCAGCCCGTCCTCCGCCAGCGCGTCGTTGCGCCGCGCCAGCCGCTCCCGCGTGCGCGCGTCCAGCGGCCCCTTCAGGTCCCGCTCGCACAGGGTCAGCACCTGCTCGGGGGCCCCCTTGACGAAGGCCACCATGCCGCCGCCGGGCACACGGTGGACGCTCACCACGTAGTGGATGCCCTCGGAGCGCTCGAGGAGGTGGCAGCGAGGGAAGTCGCGGCGCAGCGTGGCCCCGTCCAGCCCCGCGGCGTGCGCGGCGGCCACCAGCGCCTTCTCCGTGGAGCTGCCGGACACCGCCATCTCCTTGCCGTTGCGGTGGACGTCCACGTCGCTGTTGAGCAGCGCCAGCGCCAGCGCCAGCGTGGGTGGGTCCTCCAGCACGGCGTCGGGCCTCAGGCGCAGCGAGGACAAGTCCAGGGGGCCGTCCCCGACGTCCAGCACGTCCAGCCGCATCTCGTTGCGGGTGAGGGTGCCCGTCTTGTCCGTGCAGATGACGGTGACGCCTCCGAGCGCTTCGGCGGAGGAGACGCGCCGCACCACCAGGCCGCGCGCGTGAAGCCGCTGCATGGCGCGCACCAGCGCCGCGGTCGCCACCAGGGGCAGGCCCTCCGGCAGCGCCGCCACGCCCAGCGCCACCGCGCCGCGCAGCACGTGGGGCCCGGAGCGGCCATGCGCCAGCCCCACCAGGGCGGACAGCCCCGCCGCGCCCACGGAGGCCACCGCCACGCGCCGGTCCAGCTGGCCCAGCTTGCGCGTCAGCGGCGTGGGCGGCGCGGACTCCTGGGCCACCAGCTCCCGCACGCGCGCCTGCTCCGTGTCCGCGCCGGTGGCGACCACCAGGGCGCGCCCATGTCCCGACGCCACCGTCGTGCCCGCGAACAACAGGGACGTCCGCTCCGCCAGCGGCGCCCGCGCATCCACGGGCGCGGCCTGCTTGGTCTGCGGCTCGCTTTCTCCGGTGAGGGGCGCCTCGTCCGCGGAGAGCCGGTGCGCGTCCAGCACGCGCGCGTCCGCGGGCAGCACGTCCCCCGCGCGCAGCAGCACCACGTCCCCGGGCACGAGCTCCGCCACCGGCACCGTGAGGAGCACGCCGCCGCGCAGCACCTGGGCCGCGCCCGCCTCCAGCTTCTGCCACGAGGCGAGCATCTCCTGGTTTCGGCGCTCGATGCGGTAGCCGATGCCCGCGTTGAGCCCCACCACCGTGAGGATGGCGGTCGCCTCCACCGCGTCACCGGCCAGCGCCGAGGCCCCCGCCGAGCCCATCAGCAGCAGCGTGGGCACGGAGGCCAGCTGCGAGCCCAGCATGGCCAGGCGCGAGCGCGGCTTCTCCACCACCGCCAGGTTGGGGCCGTAGTGCTTGAGCCGCCGCGCCGCTTCCTCCGACGTGAGCCCCTGGTCCGTGGCGTCCAGCCGGACCAGCACCGCCTCCACCGTCATCGCGTGCCACGACTCCCGGGGAGCGCTCCGCGTGCCTTGCACCGGGCGGGCCTGATGCGGGACGGGCCAGGGGACCGGCTCGTCGGGTTGCTGGCGCAGCTGGGCCAGCAGCGGGGCCCCCGGCGCGTAGCGCACCAGCAGGCGGCCGGTGCGGGGCTCCGCGCTTGCCTCCTCGATGCCGGGCCAGGTGGCGAAGGTGCGCTCCAGCCGCTTCCCGAGGGAGTGGTTCCACCGCAGGCCGGGGACCTCCAGGCGCAACCGCCGCGCCGCGGTCGCGTGGCGGACCACCCTCGCGGGTGCCGACTGTCCATCCATCAGGAACACCACCATTCGCCCACCCCCCCCCCGACTGGCATCAAGAAATGGGGAGGGTGGTGCGTCCGGACAAGGAGGCTCGGCGCGCTGTCGGAAGATGAAGGTGTGACATCCGCGCGCCGGCTGTTCCACCCGTCAACACCCCGCTCCTCCTCCAGGGCCTGAAAGGGGGGGCCTCAGTGGATGCGCGTCGGCTCCTCCCGCGCTCCTGCCGCCCGCGGGGCCGGCGCCCCCTTCCGGCCGGCCGGCTGGCGTGCCGGTCGCGCGGCTCGCGCCGGGGCGGCGAACGCGTGTGCCACGCCCTCCTCGCGGTAGCGGTGCACCAGCGTGTCCAGGTGCCCGCCGTCCATGGAGGTGTGCAGGGCCTCCGCGGCCCTGTGCAGCAGGTCGCGCTCGGCCGCGGACACGGTGAGGTCCGCGGCGGAGAGCTGGTGGAGGGACCACATGAGGACCTCGCGCGCCCTGGCCGGCGCCGAGCGCAGGCGCTTGAGCCACGCGGTGACATCCTCCACGAAGTGGCCCACGGTCTCCTGGCGCCGTGCCGGAGAGAGCCGGGAGAGCTGGTGGGTGAGCACGGCGGACTCCTCCTGCCGGAGACGGCCGTCGGAGACGAAGAGGAACCACGCGCTCTCCAGCAGCAGGCTCACCCCCTCCGGGGCCACGCGGCGGATGGCCGCTTCGGAGTCCTCCAGCGCGCGGCGCAGTCGCACGTAGCTCAGCACCGAGTTGCCCAGGTGCCGGGTGCGCCGCCAGTTGGCCACGGAGGACGTCACCACGTTCAGGAACGGCACGAGGTTGCGCGACACGCTCTCGCCCAGCAGCTTCGCCCCCAGGTCCTCGCCCAGGTCGGTCGCCCTCGCCTGCGCCAGGTGCTCCACGCGCCCCAGTCCGAGCGAGTCCTCGTCCTTGTCCTCCTCATGTTCCCCCTGGCCGCGGGTGATGGCGTAGAGGCGCGAGAAGTCGGAGGGGTCCTCCGGGTTGAAGCGCACGCGGAAGGCGCTGGCCAGGTCGCACGCCATCCCCAGGTTGATGAGGGCGTTCACGAGCATCTCCGTCGTGATGACCAGGCCCGAGGCGGGGATGGCCAACATCAGTCCGGGGGCGCCCGCGTCCGCCGAGACCGCGGTGATGCCGGAGGTCAGCGAGCCGCTCCCCGCGCCGGAGAGGAATGCGGCCCCGCAGGCCCGCCGGATGATGGCTTCGGTGACGGCCGCGCCCGTCCCCTTCGCGGCGGGGGTCCTTTGCAGCACGTGCGCGTCGTAGTGCCGCAGGTAGATGGACAGCAGCTTGGTGAACCAGCGCCCCGTGCGCAGGTCCTTGGGGGAGAGCTCGTGCGTCAGCGCCCCTGCCAACTGCACGGAGCGTTGGAGGAGCGCCGCGCCCTCCCCTCGCTCTCGTGGAGCCAGTTCCATCGTCGCCGTCATGGTTCCTCCTCGCGGACCCTCGCCAATGGGGCCGGTCAGGCATTCCTGTGTGTCATTGCCTTGCAGGAACGTTGGACACGCGCGGACGCCCTGACAGGCACTGGCTCCGGAGGGACGGCCGCTGCCTGGGGCGCTCGGGATCCATGACCGCACCGGGCTGCGCCTACTCTCCGGCCTTCAGTACGTCGGAGCGGTCACGGATCACTTCGACTTCTTCGTCACGAAGAACGGCTGGTTCTTCGTCCGTCTACGGCACAGGCTTGGGAACCGGCTTCACGTCGGTGTTCTGGCCCGAGACGATGCGCCACTGCTTCTGGGTGCGCTTCAGCACGTACCGCATCTGCGTGCGCAGCAGCCCCTCCTCGGTGTTCTGCACGCCGGGAGGGAGGCCCGTGTGACCGGTGACCTCGTGCAGCGTGTCCACCACGGCGATGTCCTCGCTGGGGAAGCGGATCTTGCGCACGGTGACCTTGGCATGGCTGGTCTTGAAGATGCTCGCGAAGATGGCGGCGTGGCGCGTCTCGATTTCCGCGCGGCCCTGGAACACCGTGCCGACGATGTTGATGAAGTCAGCGTCGTCCGCGAAGTCCCGCGTCCATGCCGCCGCGTCGTGGGCGTTCCAGGCCTCGGTCTGCGCCTTCACCCACTGGCGGAGGTCCTGCTCGTCCCGGGCGTGGTCCGGGGCCGTGCACGCCGTGGACACCAACACCAGACTCAGCGCCGCGACGATTCCGAAAGAAGAAGAGCGGGTCATGGCCGCAGTCTGCCATGAGGGACGGTGATGGAAGGAGCTCACTTGCGAGTCCCAGCGCACGGGGAGTCAGTCGAACTGGACCACGCTCCAGACGTTGCTGAAATCCATACATGCCAGCGCTTCCTTCTGACGGACATAGAATCCCGCAGAACCTGGCGAAGGCGTCCGGTGTCGAAGTGCATGGGAGCAATAGGTAGGGAATGTGGGATATCGCTGCCATGCCGAGCGACGTGGAGCTAGACTCTGACGGAGCATGCGACTGAGGGCATATGCGTATTCATCCCTTGCTGTTCACCGTGTTGCTGGCCGCGTGCGCCTCCCAGGGGCCCGCGTCACATCCGGTCTTCTTCATGCCCCAGGCAGCCGCGGTGGCTCCCGCCATCCCTGCCGAGGACTACGGCACCGCGCATCCGTTCGTGCTCGTGGACTCCGCACCAGACGGGCGGTGGCTCCTCGCCTGCCAGGCACGAGAGGACACCAACGGCGATGGGCGCATCGAGACCGTCTTGGGCTTCCACGGAAACATCGTGGGTGACGCGCTTCGCCCGTACCTCTTCCTGGAGCCCGGAGCGGGCATCCGCATCGACGAGGTGCTCGCCGTGGCTCCCACGGGACGCTTTCTCGTCCTGGTGCGTGACACCACGCTCTGGCTCCTCGACGTGGAGACCCGCGAGGAGAAGGTGCTGGTCTCGGATGTCACGCCCGACACGACGAGCCCCCATCCACCCATCCGCGCCAGCTTCTCCCGGGATGGCCTGCGGCTTCTCTACCTGCGTCCCGAGGGCGGGCGCCCCGTCGCCGTCGTGCGAGACCTGCTCCAGGGGACCGAGCGTGTGCTCGATGCGGGTCGTGGCCTGCTCGGACAGGCCCTGCTGGATCCCTCCGGTCAGTGGGCGGCGTTCGACGTGGTGGAGGACACGAACTCGGATGGAAAGGAGAGCTGGCCCAAAGAGGACACCACTCTCGCACCCGCCACATGCCGGGGGCCGGTCATGTCCAGTTCGCACTTCGGCTGGGAGGGCGACACCCCCGTGCGCCGCTACCGCCGGCTGGAGGGAGGCCCCCTCCTCCAGGGCGACGACGTCCTGCAACCCATGGGTAAAGGAATGCTGCGTCGCGCTCTGGACCGCTCCATCGCTCTCGAGCATGCGGATGGACGGCGGGAGACCTGGGTCCCCTCGGGCTGCAATGGAACCCTGTTGTTCGCGGACGCGGCGCACGAGCAGGTCCTGGTGGTCTGCGAGACACAGCCGGACCTCGGCCCCCTGGAATTGCACGGCGCCAGGGTTCATCAACCCCTGGGTTGGCAGATGTCTCCCCCATTTTCGGACCGGTACATCCACGTGTCCGGAAGCGACGGAAGGCTGCTGTCGTTGTTTGTTGCTTCCGAGCTCGAGCCTTCCAATGCGGTGCACGCCGTCATCGATCTGGAGCGGCGCACCGTCCGAGTGGTGCCCTTGGGGCAGGTGGTGGCTTCCCTGGGGGCGCATGCCCTCCTGGAGGAGAGCATCAGACCTGCTGAGCCCGGCGGCCAGTGGGGAGATCGGCTGTGGCTCTGGAACGTGGGGACAGGGTTTCCACCGAACGTCTTGAGCGAATCGACGGACTCCGGGCTGCTCTGGGCGGGCGACACGGTGCTCGTCATGGGGAAGCGGATCGACTTGCGAACGGGCAAGGTGCTGGGGGATGCCTCGGGCGGGGCTCTAGCGCTCGATATTCGAGGTCGGGTTCTGCGCCCGAGTCCCACCGCGGTGAAGGAACCGGGCGCGTCGGCCCAATCCGGTCCTGTCCGGTGGGAGCCCGCGCTGAAGGCTCACTGATCCCAGCGCACGCGGTACGAACAGGCGTGGCCGTTGAAGTCGAAGGGCTCCACGCGGATGTTCTTCGCGCCGGCCCGGGTCAGCCCCGCTTCGATGATGCCCATGTGGTAACCCGGGTTGCCGTTGCACTCGCTCACCTTGATGGTGTGGTCCGCGCGGCCGTGGGTGATGAGCTCGGTCTTCAGGTAGTTGTTCACCGTGGCGAAGCTCTCCTGCATGCGGGAGAGCACGCGGTCGGGCCCGAAGATGGGCCACAGGGACACGAGCGCCTTGCCCAGCAGCGTGTGCTCCAGGCCTTTGATGACGCCCATGCCGAGCCGCCGGTAGCCTTCCTTCGCGTCCACGTCCGGGTAGAGGTAGCGCGCGGTGATGCCCAGGGCCTCCGCGAAGACGTGACGAGGCGTGTGGTGCGGGATCTTCTCGTCCAGGTTCAGGCCGATGGCCCGCAGCCGGTCCTTGAGCTCCGGCGTGAGGCGCGTGCCCACGGAGCGCAGGAAGAGCCCCTCGATGGCATGGCGGTAGACGATCTCTTCACTCAACGCGGCACCCATCCCATGCGTCCGACCCAGGCCGGGGCGGGACGTGCTGGAGCATCCCTGGATTGTCCCTGCAATGCACACGGGCGCGGGGTGAAGGGCGGATTCAAGCGGTCGTCGCAACACTCGAAACACCGTCTTCTGGCTTTGGGGCTGGTTTCCTCTCATGCGCGCGCGGGGCCCACCTGCTGGGCATCGGCGAGGCAAGGGGGTGCCGCGGCCGACGCCCATGACCGCGCCGTTCGATTCGCACTCGCGGTGAAGTAGATTCACACCCTTCCGCGAAGCACACAGGAGCCACCATGAAGCTGATATCGAGCAGTGCCATCGTGACGGGGTCGGGCCAGGGCATCGGACTGGGAATCGCCGCGCGCCTCATGCGGGACGGAGCCAACGTCCTTCTCTTCGGGCGGACCCGGGAGAAGGTGGAGGCGGCCGCCGGGGAGCTCAACCGGATGATGGAGGGGCGCGCGCGGGCCGTGCCCTTCGCGGGCGACGTGGTTCGCGCGGAGGACGTGGCGCAGGCCATTGAGGTTGCCACGCGTGAGTTCGGCCTCCCGGGGATCCTGGTGAACAACGCAGGGTCGGCCACCCTCCGCCCGCTCCTTGAGTTGCCGGCGGAGGAGTTCGACCAGATCCTGGCCATCAACCTCAAGGGGCCCTTCCTGTTCACCCAGGCGCTCGCGAGGGCGCTCGTCGCCGCGAAGCAGCCGGGCTCCATCGTCAACATCTCCTCGTTGAATCAGACGGCGGTGACGGATGGGCTCGCCCACTACTGCGCCTCCAAGGCGGGGCTCGCGAACTTCTCGAAGGTCGCGGCTTCGGAGCTGGGGCGGTACGGCATTCGTGTGAATGTCGTGGCCCCGGGCGCCATCCGCACCCCCCTGGCCGAGGGTGCCGGCCTCATGAAGGGCGCCATGGGGCGGGAGTTCCTCGCCCATACGCCGCTTGGAAAACCGTGTGGCGAGCCGGAGGACGTGGCGAAGGTGGTGTCGTTCCTCTGCAGCGACCTTGCGTCATGGATCACCGGTGACACCCTCGCAGTCGACGGTGGCAATCACATTCGCGGGCTGCACAGCTACGCGGACACACTGGGCCTCACACGTCCCGTGGAAGGCTGAGTCGTCCGCCGCTTGGCTTCTCCAGCACGCGCCCGTAACGGCCACGTTACGGGTGCGCTCGAAAAAGAGCGCGCGAAACCAACCCAGGGAGTGGTCACAACCTGAACAGATTTTCAAGGGCGCAAACGCGCGGCGGTTCGGCTACAGGGCGGCGCATTCCCTGACACGGCTGCTCCCGTCAGCCCGTGGGTGCCCCAGATGCATGCCTCCGCTCCTGAAGTGCCTCTCTCCTCACCGCCCCGCGCCAGCCGCCTCAAGCGATGGATCATCGGCGTGGTGCTCCTGCTCGCGGTCTTCGCGGGGCTCGTGGCCGTGAAGGCGGGCCAGATCGTCTCGATGATCAACGCCGGTGAGACCTTCGTGCTGCCGCCTGAGTCCGTCACGTCCACCCAGGCGGAGTCCTTCGGCTGGCAGGGGACCCGGAGCGCCGTGGGCACCGTGATGGCGCTTCGGGGCGTGACCCTGAGCGCGGAGCTGCCGGGCGTCGTCAACGACATCCGCTTCGAGAACGGCGCTTCGGTGAAGAAGGGCCAGGTGCTCGTTCAGCTCGACACCTCCAGCGAGCAGGCCCAGCTGGCCGGCGCCGAGGCCGACGCGGAGCTCTCGCGGCTGAACCGCGAGCGCGCCGAGAAGCTCAACGCCCAGGGCGCCAATACCCAGTCGGACCTGGATGCCGTCCGCGCGCGGTCGCTCCAGTCCTCCGCCACCGTGGCCCACCTGAAGTCCCTCATCGCCAAGAAGACCATCCGCGCCCCCTTCGATGGCCGCATCGGCATCCGCCAGGTGGAGTTGGGCCAGCTCGTCTCCCCGGGCAACCCCATCGCGTCCCTGCAGTCCTCCACCCCCGCGCTCGTGGAGTTCCAGCTGCCCCAGCAGGCGCTGGCCCAGGTGAAGCAGGGTCAGAAGGTGCGCCTGCGCGTCGACGTCTTCCCGGGCGAGTCCTGGGAAGGGGACCTCACCACCATCAACCCCGAAGTGGAGCTGTCCTCCCGCAACGTGCGCATGCGCGCCACCGTGCCCAACGCGGACGGCCGGCTGCTTCCGGGCATGTTCGCCAGCGTGGAGGTGCTCTCCGACGCCAGCGAGCAGGTGGTGGCCATTCCCGCCACCGCCGTGCTCTTCGCCCCCTACGGTGACTCGGTGTTCACCCTCTCCGAGGGCAAGGACGCCGCGGGCAAGGCGGCCCTGCTGGCGCGGCAGCAGTTCGTGCGGCTGGGAGAGCGCCGGGGTGACTACGTCGCGGTGACGTCCGGCCTGAAGCCCGGGCAGACGGTGGTCAGCAGCGGCGTCTTCAAGCTGAAGAACGGCATGGCCGTCGTCGTGAACAACGCGCTGGCGCCGCCCGTCGAGGTCGCTCCCCTGCCGGTGAACCCGTAGGGCCGCGAGAGGCGAACCCATGAACTTCACCGACCTCTTCATCCGGCGTCCGGTCGTGGCGCTGGTCGTCAACCTCATCATCATCATCGCCGGCCTGCAGGCCCTGCGCTCGCTCAACGTGCGGCAATACCCGCGCAGCGAGAACGCCGACATCACCGTCACCACGGTCTACGTCGGCGCCAACGCGGAGCTCGTCCGTGGCTTCATCACCACGCCACTGGAGCGCGTCATCGCCGCGGCGGATGGCATCGACTACGTCGAGTCCACGAGCTCGCAGAACGTCTCCATCATCCGCGCCCGGCTCAAGCTCAACTACGACGCCAACCGCGCCCTGAGTGAAATCAGCGCCAAGGTCGACCAGGTTCGTGGCGACCTTCCGCCCGAATCCCAGGTCCCCGTGATGGGCATCGAGTCCGCGGACAGCCAGTTCGCCGTCGCGTACCTCAACTTCACCTCTGACTTCCTCGAGCAGAACGAGCTGTCCGACTACCTGGTGCGCGTGGTGCAGCCCCGGCTGTCGTCGGTGGAGGGCGTGCAGCGCGCGGACATCCTCGGGGCGCGCACGTTCGCCATGCGGGTGTGGATGAAGCCGGACCAGATGGCCGCGCTCAACGTCAGCCCCATCCAGGTCCGTCAGGCGCTCGCCACGAACAACTCGCTCGCGGCCGTGGGCCAGACGAAGGGCTCGCTCGTGCAGGTGAACCTCACGGCGAACACGGGTCTGCGTTCCGTGGAGGAGTTCAAGCAGCTCATCGTCCGCAAGGATGGCGGCGCGGTGGTGCGGTTGTCGGACGTCGCGGACGTGGTGCTCGGCGCCGAGGACTACGACACCGACGTGACGCTCAACGGGAAGACGGCCGTGTTCGTCGGCATCTGGGCGCTGCCCAACGCCAACTCGCTGGACGTCATGCAGCGCATCCGCCTGGAGATGGACTCGCTCAAGAAGGACCTGCCCGAGCAGATCCACGGCGGCGTCGCCTTCGACGGCACGGACTACATCCAGAACGCCATCGACGAGGTGGTGAGCACGCTCATCGAGACGCTCATCATCGTCGTCATCGTCATCTTCCTGTTCCTGGGCTCCGTGCGCTCCATCCTGGTGCCGGTGGTGGCCATTCCGGTGTCGCTCATCGGCACGGTGTTCCTGATGCAGGTGTTCGGATTCACGGTGAACCTGCTCACCCTGCTCGCGGTGGTGTTGTCCGTAGGCCTGGTCGTGGACGACGCCATCGTCGTGGTGGAGAACGTGGAGCGCCATCTGCGTGACGGACTGCGCCCGGTGGACGCCGCCATCAAGAGCGCGCGCGAGCTGGTGGGTCCCATCATCGCGATGACGCTCACGCTCGCCGCGGTGTACGCACCCATCGCCTTCCAGGGTGGCCTCACGGGTTCGCTGTTCCGCGAGTTCGCGCTCACGCTGGCCGGAGCCGTGACCCTGTCGGGCGTGGTGGCGCTGACGCTCTCCCCGATGATGTCCTCCGTGCTCCTGAAAGCGGGCCACGAGGACAAGGGGCTCGCGGGCGTCATCAACCGCGGCTTCGAGCGTCTGCGGGCCGCGTACTCCCGCTCCCTGGACAGCTCGCTGCTCGTCCGCGGGCCCGTCTACGCGGCGTGGATCTTCCTGAGCGTGCTCGCCCTGGTGATGTTCAACCAGTCGGCCCGGGAGCTGGCGCCCGTGGAGGACCAGGACTTCGTCATCGGCATCATGAGCACTCCGTCCAACTCCACCCTGGATCAGCTCAAGCCGTCCGTGACCAAGACGAGCGAGTTGCTGATGGACATGCCGGAGTCCAGCTTCAACTTCCAGATTGTCCAGCCGAGCAACGGCTTCTGGGGCCTGGTGCTGAAGCCGTACAAGGAGCGCCAGCGGACCACGGCGCAGGTGCTGGCGGAGGCGCAGGAGCGGGTGAACACCATCCCGGCGGTCCAGACCTTCACCCTCCAGCCCCCCGCGCTGCCGGGCGGTGGCAACTTCCCGGTGGAGTTCGTCATCGCGTCCACGGCGGAGGCGGAGGAGTTGCTGGGCTTCGCGCAGCAACTCCAGGAGAAGGCGACGCAGAGCGGGATGTTCGCCTTCCCGCCCATCATCGACGTGAAGCTGGACCAGCCCCAGTCGGAGCTCGAGGTCGACCGTGAGAAGGTGGCGCAGCTGGGCCTGAACCTGGGGACCGTGGGCCAGGACCTGGGGACCGCCGTGGGCGGCAACTTCGTCAACCGGTTCAACATCGCCGGCCGCAGCTACAAGGTCATCCCGCAGGTCCTTCGCTCCTCCCGCCTCACCCCGGAGCAGCTCAAGGACATCCACGTCACCGGTCCGGACGGCAAGCTCGTGGCCCTGTCGGCCATCGCGTCCATTCAGGACAAGGTGGCGCCCCGGTCGCTCAACCGCTTCCAGCAGCTCAACGCGGTGAAGCTCAGCGGCGTGGCCATCCGTCCGCTGGATGAGGCGCTCACCTACCTGGAGACGGAGGCCTCGCGCATCCTGCCCGCGGGCTACCGCATGGACTACACGGGCGAGTCCCGGCAGCTCCGCACGGAAGGCGACTCGTTCGCTCCGGCGTTCGGGCTGGCGGTGGTGTTGATCTTCCTGGTGCTCGCGGCCCAGTTCAACAGCTTCCGGGATCCGCTCATCATCCTCGCCGGGTCGGTGCCGCTGGCGCTCTTCGGCGCGCTGATAACCACGTTCCTTCGGATGCCGAACCCGATGATGCCGTACTTCACGGACAGCTTCACCACCACGCTCAACATCTACTCGCAGGTGGGGTTGGTGACGCTGGTGGGACTCATCGCGAAGAACGGCATCCTCATCGTGGACTTCGCCAACCGCCTCCAGGAGGAGGGCAAGTCGAAGCTCGAGGCGGTGAAGGAAGCGGCCTCCGAACGGCTCCGTCCCATCCTGATGACGACGGTGGCCACGGTCGCGGGCCACTTCCCGCTCGTCCTGGTGTCGGGACCGGGCGCGGCGGCGCGCAACAGCATCGGGCTCGTGCTGGTGACGGGCATGGCGCTGGGCACGCTCTTCACCCTCTACTTCGTGCCGGCCATCTACCTGCTCATCGCCAAGACGCGCACCGTGGCCGCCAGCGAAGCACCGGAGCTCCAGCAGGCGCCCGACGCCGCCACGTAGGCGAGGGCTGAAGCAGCGCCGTTGGTTGAGCCGCCTGGAGGCACATGCCCCAGGCGGCTCTTCTTTTTAGCGACGGGACAGCGCGAGCTTCGCGCCGACCGCGATGAACACGCACCCCGTCACGCGGTCCATCCCGGGAGTGATGGCGAGGATGCCCGCGGCCACGAGGAACGTCAGCAGGGAGGAGGTGACTGTCATTGCCGCTACCTCAAGCCCCTCTCCGGAGTGCGCATGCGGATGGAGAGCGCGCGGCAGCCCGTGGCGGACTCCGCGTCGTCGGGCGGGGCCCACGCTCCGAGCGAGTGGTAGAGCCTGCCCTCTCGCCGCTCCAGGTAGAGGATCATGTTGAGCGGCCAGCCACTGCCCTGGAACAGATGCCGGTCCATGGGCGTGGGCTCCTGGCTGACGCGCAGGCCGCGCTCGTGGGGCGGGCCAATGCGGTGCCAGTCCGGGTGCAGGTGGATGGAGCCGAGCACTTCCAGTCCCTCGGCCTCGGCCTCGGCGGTGATGCGCAGCAGCTCGCGGGGCTCACACCAGTAGCCGCGCCGACCGTTGGCGTAGCAGGCGCCGAAGCGGGGGATGATGGCCGCTTCGAACTCCTGGAGCACGGTGTCGTCCGTCTCGCGGATGTTGGTGGCGAAGCCCACGCGCTCCACGTGCATCACGTCGTCCGTGAAGCGGCCCAGCAGCACGGCCCAGCTGCGTGGCGGAAGCTCCGGCGTGCACGCCGCGTACTCCCGGACGGCATCCGCCATGAAGTCAGACAGCGCCGCTGGGTCCATGAGCACGACGTCAGCGCTCATTCGCCGGACTCCGGCGTGGGGAGGCGGCCCGCGGCCCGGTCCTCGCGCAGCTGCGTGATGAGGTGGCGGGCCATGCGCTCCTCGAAGGCGGCGGCGCTGTCTGGCGTCCACGGATAGAAGCCCTGGCCCGTCTTCAGACCCAGCTCGCCCTGGTCCACCTTCTGGGCGAGCACCGGCGGCACCGGGCGCCCCGAGCCGCGCAGGACGTTGGTGATGAAGTCCAGGCCCACGAGGTCCAGCCGGTCGAAGATGCCAGAGGCACCCAGGCGCCGCCCGATGCCCTGGGTGAGCACGCGGTCCACCATCTCCGGCGTGGCCACGCCCTCCTGCACGATTCGAAAGGCTTCGCCAATGAGCGCCTGCTGCAGGCGCGGGCCCACCGAGCCCGGCACGTCCCTCGCGAACACCACGGGCGACTTGCCCGACTCTTCAAGGAATCGCCGCACCGTCTCCACCGCGTCGGGTGAGGTCTTCTCGCCAGGGATGACGTCCACCAGCGGCACCAGGTGCGCGGGCAGGTAGTAGTGCGCGGAGAGGACACGCTCCGGGTGCGCGCAGTCGCGGGCAATGGCTGTCACGCTCAGCGCGGTGGTGTTGGTGGCGAGCAGGGTGTCCGGTGACGCGAGCCGGTCCAGCTCCTTGAAGAGTTGCTGTTTGAGCGCCAGGTCCTCGGGGATGGATTCGATGACCAGGTCCTGAACCACGGCGGCCTCGGCGAGCACCGTGGTGCGATGGATGCGCGCGAGCGCGGTGGTGCGTTGCTCCGCGCCGAGCATCCCTGTCTCCACCAGCAGCGCGGCGTCGCGCTCCAGCTTCACGCGCGCTGCCTCGCTGCTCTCCGCCTGCCTGTTGAAGAGCACCACGTGTCTGCCGGCGATGGCGAGCTCGAGTGCGATGCCGCACCCCATGGCTCCGCCGCCAACAACGCCAATCCTCATCAGCCGCTTGTGTCCCATGTGCCGCGAGCGTGGCCGCCCTCCGCACGCGTGGCAATCACTTGAATGGCGGCTGCAATTGTCCAGGACGCATGCGTGACGCGCCGAGCCTTCAGCGGCGTCACGGATTCACAAAGCGCCCGTGCTGCTCGCCTTCAGGGCGCGCACATCCCGTCCGACGGGCCCTTGCCTGCCTCCCCAGACAGACGGGGCGTGCATGACGATATTGCGCTCATGCCGCAGCTTGTCATGTGCCGGCGCTTCAATGGATTCAGCGCGCGTCAACGCGCGAGGAGGAGCACCCATGCTGGATACCGAACGTGTTGGCGAGCCCCTTCGTCGTCTTGAAAGTCGCATCCTGCTGGCCGAGGCCCGGAGGGCCGTGCCGGAAGCCTTCGACTCTCAGGGTCGGCTGCTCTCTCCCGTCGCTGGGAAGTGGGTCCAGCCGCCTGCCTGGTTCAATGCCATCTCGCCCATCGACGGCAGCGTCCTCGCGGAGCTGCCGCTGCTGGGCGCCGCCCAGGTCGCCACGGGGGTCGAGCAGGCAGCGGCGGAGTTCGCGCCCTGGGCGGCCCGTCGGCTCGATGACCGCGCCCGTGTCGTCGCGGAGGCGGTGGTGTTGCTGCATGCGCACCGGGATCTGCTCGTCCGGATTCTCGCGTGGGACATCGGCAAGACGTTGCCCACGGCCTCCAACGACGTGGACCGGTGTCTCGCGGGCATCGCGTGGTACCTGGAGCAGATGGACCGGATGATCGATGGCCGCAAGCCGCTCGGCCTGGTCTCGAACATCGCCTCCTGGAACTATCCCTTCTCCGTCCTGCTGCTCAACGTGCTCGTACAGTCGCTCGCGGGCAACTCGGTCATCGCGAAGATTCCGACCCAGGGCGGCGGCGTCTCACTCACACTCGCCTTCGCGTTGCTGCGCCGCGCGGGCCTTCCCGTCTCGCTCGTCGGTGGACGCGGGCGGGACCTCTCCGAGGCGCTCGTCGGTCATCCCCGCATCGCGGGCGTCGCCTTCATTGGCGGCCGCGCCAACGGTGGCGAGGTCCACCGCCGCCTGCGTGAAACGGACAAGCGCTACGCGTTGGAGATGGAGGGCGTGAACGCCTACGCCATCACGCACTTCACGGATTGGGACGGGCTCGGCGAACAGATTCGAAAGGGCTTCGACTTCGGCAAGCAGCGCTGCACCGCCTACACCCGCTGGGTCGTCGAGAAGTCGCTCGTCCCGAAGTTCGTCCGGACGTATGTCGATACCGTCTCCGCGTTGCGCGTCGGCAATCCTGTCCTGGGGGCGCACGTGGACTTCGGGCCGCTCATCTCCCCCAGCAAGGCCGAGGAGCTCCGCGCCCTCATCGCCGAGGCGGCGAAGCAGGGCACCCAGGTGCTGCATCAGGGGATGCTCGCGGAGGACGCCTTCACCGCTCGGCAGGAGCGGGGCGCGTACCTGCCGCCCGTCCTGCTCTTCGGCATCCCGCGAGACAGTGAGCTCTACCTGCGCGAACCCTTCGGCCCCGTCGACATCCTGGTGTCGGTGGACTCCGAGGAGGAGCTGCTGCGGGAGGCCAACGTCTCCAACGGAGCGCTCGTGGCCTCGGTGGCGACGGACGACCCGGAGCTCGCCCGGCGCATCGCCAAGCGGCTCCATGCCTTCAAGGTGGGCATCAACGCGCTGCGTTCGCGTGGCGACCGTGAGGAGTCCTTCGGCGGCAGGGGCGGCTCATGGGCAGGCGCCTTCGTCGGCGGCACCCACCTGGTGCGCGCCTTCACGGACGGCCCGCATCCCATGGAAGGCAACTGGCCCGCCTGAAGCGTTCACCCGCGCGTCAGTTCCAGGGGGACACGCGGCGTGGCAGCATGGTGCGACCTTGAGTCAAACGGGAGCGCACGATGCAGGCTTTGAGGAACGCGGGCACGGTGTTGCTTGTGCTCGCACTGGGCGGTGGGGCTTTCGCGGAGGAGGACGGAATCTGGTCGCCCAATGACCAGTTCCACGAGCCGAATGGGGATTGTGAGCTCGTGGCCGTCCTCCCCGCGCCCAAGGGCGCCTGGGGCGTGGTGGGGCACACCTGCAATCGATTGAACGGCGAGCCCGTGGGCAGCGTCGTGGTCATCGACGCCCAGGGCAAGCGCGCCACGTCGCCGGCTTCCGTGGCGCTCGAAGCCGCGTCCGACCGGGACCGCATGAAGGAGCTGGTGCAACTGCTCGCCGTGCCTTCCGGGGGCTACATCGCGACGTATCGCTCCCGCGACGAGAAGGCTCCCAGGGGCGAGAGTGGGCCCGCGCTCGTGGCCCATGAGCTCGTCCGCCACACGGCGGCGGGGGCGAGGGCCGACGCCTTCAACAGCAAGGTGCGCGAGGCGCTGCTCGACAAGGTGGGCGCCTCGTCGTTCATCATCACCGCGGAGGTGGATGCGAAGTCGCGGCTCATCGTCGCGGCGTCAACGCCAGACGAGACCTACCTGAAGCAGGTGCCGCTGTGGCTGCTGCGCTTCACCCCCGAGGGCACCCTCGAACGCGCCGAGCGCTTCGACTCGGTCCTGAAGGAGCTCAAGCTGGGCTGGTATGTGTTGAAGCAGGTCCGTGCCCGGGCCGACGGAGGCCTCTTCCTGAGCGGCCGGTTCCAACCCGAGGGGATCCGGTCCGAGGTTCCCGTGCTCGCCCTCAACGCGCAGTGGAAGCCTGAACCGCGCTTCAACACGCCTCTCATCTCCTGGGCGATGAAGGGGGAGGGCGGCATCGAGTTGAGCCTCATCGCCCCCCGTGCGGACGGCTCGGTCGTCGGGGTGGGAGACGTTGTCCAGGGAGAGACGCGCGCGGACGTCATGCGCCTGACGTCCGACGGGCGGCTCGACCCCACCTACAAGACCTTCCGGCAGGAGGGGGTATATCCCCAGGGCCGCTTCATGCGCGTGCCGCAGATGGGGCTTGGACCGGGCGGGAGCCTCGTGCTGGCCCAGAACAACATCCCCGCCGTGGATCCGCCGGAGGGCCCCTGGCGTGCTCCGGGCCTGGTGCGCTTGAAGGCGGACGGCTCGGTGGATGCGCGGTTCCAGAAGGGACTCGGCGCGGGACTGCGCTACCGGAAGGCGGCGGCGGAAGTGAAGCGGAGTCCCGATGCCGCGGGTTTCCTCCGGATGGTGGCGGCGATGCCGGACGGGTCGGTGGTGGTGGATGGGCTCTTCGACGAGTTCGCGGGCCAGCCGGTGACACCGCCCATCCGGCTCGCGGCCGATGGCACCCGGGTGGCGGGCTTCCAGGCGCGATTCGAAACGGTCCTTCCGCCGAAGAAGGAGGTCCCCAACGCGACGACGAGCGCGTTCTTCCAGGCGGACGGCAAGACTCACTACGTCGAGTGCGCCCGGCCGGGAGAGATGACGGAGACGTTCCTCTACTGGACGAGTGGCGACATCTGGGGACACACCCCCTCGTGCGGGGTCCACCTCGGCGGGAGCATGGCCACACCCGCGGGGGCGTGGCAGCACTGCGATGCGCGGGTCCGCAGGGCCCAGGCCCAGGGGGCCACCTGCAAGGAGACGAAGGAAGCGCCGATGGGCCTCCGCCGCCGTCCGTGATCAGGGGCTCGCTGACGCCCTGGCCTCCACCTTCCAGCAGGCAGCGGTGTAGCGGACTTCCGCTCCGTGCACGAACGGCTCGAACGCGGCGCGGACCGTTTCGATGACGTGGGTGCGAGTCCGGTCGTCCGCGTCCTGGAGGACCCTGCTGAGGAGACCGAACCGGGTCAGGTAATTGACCAGCTCCTTCTCGGGCAGGGTGCAGGTGACATCGATGGGCTGGATGTCGATTCCGGCCCAGCCGCTCTCCTCCAGGATGCGGTGGACACGGTTCGAATCCGCGAAGGCGAACTGCCCTGGCGCGTCCGGCCGGCGTGCGGGGATGTTCGACACGAGCGGCGCCGCGGCGCGCTCGGCTGTCGTCATGAACGGATTCTCCGAAGGACTCCGCCACGCGATGGCCAGGAACTCGGCGTTATTCGTTGCGGCATGTCGCAGGTTCGCGAAGGCCCGGACGGGGTCCTCGAAGAACATGACGCCGAAGCGCGAGATGATCATGTCGAAGCTGGCGGGCTCGAAGGCGTGCAGCTGCGCGTTGGCTCGGATGAAGCGGGCCGGAGTGCCTTCCTGTTCAGCCCGGGCCCGGGCGGCGGCGAGCATCGGCTCCGAGATGTCGATGCCGGTGCAGTGGCCCTTCGTGCCCAGCCGCCGCGCGACCGCGAGCGTCGTGCTGCCCGTACCACAACCGACGTCGAGTACCTGGCGCGCGGAGCTTGTGACGACTGCTTCGGCGAGCAGGTCTTCAATCGGCTTGAACATTCCATCGAGTACCGCCTGCGCTTCGACCCAGGCGTGTCCGGCGGTGCCGTTCCATAGCTTCGTCTGCTCGTCCTCAAGCTGGCGCGTGTCATCCATGGGGATCTCCTCCTGCTTGCCTTCAAGAACCAGAAGCCGCAGGGTGCCACTTCAAGTCGACTTGAGGTCAAGAGGATGACTGAATTGGACATCACGGAGGTGGCGAAGCGCTCCGGCGTTCCCGCCTCGACACTGCGCTTCTACGAGGAGCGGGGGCTGATCGCCTCCATCGGCAGGCGGGGGCTGCGCCGTCTGTTCGGGCCCGAGGTGCTGGAGCGGCTGGCGCTGATAGCGATGGGGCGCGCCGCAGGCTTCACGCTCGATGAGATCGCACTGATGTTCGCGCCGGACGGGCGGCCGCGAATCGACCGGAAGATGCTCGCGACCCAGGCGGAGAAGCTGGACAAGACGATTCGCGAACTGAGCGCGATGCGCGACGGCCTGCGACACGCAGCGGCCTGCCCCGCGCCGAACCACATGGAGTGCCCCACCTTCCGCCGCCTCCTGCGAGGCGCAGCGTCAGGCGCGATGGGCGCGCGAAGGAGGAGGACACCGCGGCGGCCGTAGAGCCAGGACGGGCTCAGTCATCAACCAATGGCGATCTCGGAGACTTCGTTGGGATCCAAGCCGCTGAGCCCCTCCAGAATCCAATCGATGCGTTCGAGAAGCGACTCATTCTTCGGGTTGCCTGCCAGTGCGTCCCGCAGCTTCCGGAGTTCATCCATCACCGCCGGCAGGTCTCCCACGTCGACAGTGGGGCCATTCTCGAACAGGGGAACCCACTTGAGTCCAAGCTTCTCGGCCGTAGGGAGCCACAAGGCGTGGTACGCCCCTTGGGTGGCAACCGGAATGTAGAGTGAGTCCCTGTCTTTCGCTTTGAATGTGATGAGAAATGCGACGGACATCAGCGGCTCTCTTGATGGTGGCCCATGGTGGCCCAGTCCGGGAGGGGCGGCAACCGGAGGTCAATGCCCCAGCGGACTTCGAACGTCCAGCCTGGATGAGCTGAGCGGAGCATCTGCAGCGCAGCCTCCACTCCTGCACGCAGTCCCGGAGTGTCCGCGTCGATGCGGAATTGCAAGCGACGGAAGCCTTGGATCTCCGCGAGAGTGGGGACCTCAGCCGAGCCCTCCAGAGTTGGCCGTGTTCCAGTCGCGGTACCTGTGAGCGCCTTGATGCGGGCGACAGTGCTCTTGAAGATATGCCTTCCGGCCCATTCCACTGGGTTTTTTGGTGGGTTTGACAGATGAAGCTCCCGCGCCGTCTTGTATTCGATAAGGAGCCGCTGGTGCATGTCGATCCCATCGAACTCTCCCAGGGACTGGTGATTCCCCTTGGGCGTTCGTTGGACGAGCTCCACTCCCCGAAAGAAGCGGGCTTCCATTATCTTTTGAGCCAATAGCCCCAGGGCTTCCCGTGGGCGCACTCCATGTTTCTCTCGAAAGAGATCGAGGCGCTTGTGAAGCCACTTCGCTAAGAGCGCCTAACAAAAGTCAGGTTTGAAAGGGAGGGTGGCCGGAGAGCCGGGCCATGAGCACCTGGGCTTCATGGCTCGCGACCTCGTACCGGACGCGCTATGGGAGCGGGTGGCTCCACTGCTTCC
>NZ_RAWF01000139.1:0-26671 GCF_003612075.1 Corallococcus sp. CA041A | reverse complement strand
GGGGAGAGGTGGGCTTCATCGAGGCGTCTCGGGGGGAAAGAGGCGGGAGCAACCGCGCGGCGTATACTCGCAACCCACGTGAGTTACGAGTTGGTCCTTCAGGCGCGGACCCAGGGCGCCCCCTTCGACATGGCCCGGGTGGACGCCCTGCTGGCGGCACGCCCGGGGACCGACCGCTCGGACGGTGTGCGCGAGTGGGACCTGGGGGTGGGCACCGTGGAGGTGCTGCCCCTGCGCGACGGCAAGCGGGTGGTGGGCGCGGAGCTGCGCGTGCCGCTGGTGGACGGTGAAGAGCTCATCCGCGAGGTCCTCACGGAGGCCGCCGGGCTGGCCCACCAGGCTCAGCTCCGGCTATTCGACCCGCAGCTGGGAGAGGTCCTCACGGGCTCCGCCACGGAGCGGGTGGTCGAGCAGTACCTGCGCACGGAGCACTACCGGCGCACCGCGAAGCCCATGGAGATCACCCCCGGCCTGGCGGAGGCAATGGACCGGGCCGAGCGGGTGCAGTCGCTGGGCCTGCCGTCCGAGCGCATGTCGCTGTCGTCGCGGCTGGTGCTCTTCGCGGTGGGCGGCTTCGCCCTCCTCTTCTTCGTGATGCGCTTCCTGATGGAGAAGCTCAACGGGGAGTGAGCCGGGGGGCGCCGGGGACCCTGGAGGGCGGAAGACACGGCGTGTCCGTCCAGCAATGAGCGCTGGAGTGAATCTGGCGTTAACGTGCCAGCGTGCTCAAGGCCCTCGTCATCGTCTGCATCCTGTTGCCCCTGGCGGAGCTGTACCTGCTGATTACCCTGGGGCATCACATCGGGTTGGGGTCCACGCTCGCGCTGCTGGCGGTCTCCGCCGTGCTGGGGAGCCTCATCGCCCGGAGGCAGGGCGAGAAGGTGTTCCGCAACTGGCGCGAGGCCATGGCCGGCGGCGGCGTGCCCGAGGAGGGCCTGCTCAACGGCGTGCTGGTGATGGTGGGCGGCGCGCTGCTCATCGCGCCGGGGTTCATCTCGGACCTGATGGGGCTCTCGCTGATGGTGCCGCCGGTGCGCCGCTGGGTGACGGCGCGGGTGCGCCGCTCGCTGGAGAAGACGCTGCGGTCGGGCACCGTGCGCTTCACGCAGGTCGGGCCTGTTCCGGGAGTGGATCCGTTCGAGGAAGCCCGGCGCTTCGACGAGCAGGAGACGCCCGCGAAGGTGGAGCCCTCGCCCTCGGAAGAAGGCCCCGCCACCTTCCGCCGCCCCCGGAGCGAAGGGGGCGAGGTGGACGCGGAGTTCACCAGCGACGAGGAACCCCGGGGCTGACGGGTACGCGCTGGGGCGAGCCGTTCCAGCGAGGTGTCACGGGCGTGGGAGCCGGCATGGGCGCGGGGGCCTTCGCGGGGGCGCCGGGCTCGGGTTCGGCGGACATGCCCAGGGCGATGCGGGCCTCGGTGGCGTAGCGGCCGTTGGGGAACTCGCGGAGGTACTGGCGGAACTCGTCCTCCGCGTCCGCGGGCAGGTGCTGCCTGTTGAGGCAGCGGCCGCGCAGGATGCGGGCCTGTTCGCGGTGGTTCGTGCGAGGGCTGGCGGCGGCGATCTCCCCCAGTCCCACGAGGAACTGCCCGCACGTGGTGGGGGCCGTCTGCACCTTGGCGTAGCCGAGGAAGCGCTCGTCGGAGTCGTCCGACATCAGTCCGCCCGGAACGAGCGCTCCCAGCGTCTTGCGCTTGCGCGGCTCCGCGGGCGTGACCGGAGCCATGGAGGGAGCCTGCACGGCGCCCGGCACGGGCGCGGAGGACGCGAGCGAACCCGCTGAAGCGCCAGGGTAGGGCGCGAAGTCGTCGGAGGGGGTGGGCTCGCGCGGATGCACGGCCTGGGGAATCTCCGTGTTGGGAGCGTGCGCCTGGGCCAGGGCCTCGCCTGGCGAGGGCACCGCGGGGGCCTGGGCGACGGCGGTGCGAGGCGCCTCGGGAGCCGGAGCATCAGGCGTCTTCTGGGCGACGGCCTGCGACGGCGCGGCGTTGGTCTCTCCGGGCTGAGCCTCGGGCGCCTTCTGCGCGACGGCCTGCGACGGCGAGGCCTTGTTCTCCACGGGCGAGGTGCCAGGCGTGTTCTGGGTGACGGCCTGCGACGGCGAGGCCTTGTTCTCCACGGGCGGGGTGCCGGGCGTGTTCTGGGCGACGGCCTGCGACGGCGCGGCGTTGTTCTCCTCGGGCGGGGTGCCGGCCGCGGGCGTGCGCGCCTCCGAGGGCGTGTCGCGGGTGGCAACGGACGGGCTCACTTCGACGCGCGACGGTCCCTTCTTCGCTGGCACGACGCTCGCGACCGCTGCGCCGGGCTCCGCGGCCCGCAGGTCCCGGAACGCCTGCCGGTCTCCGGCGGAGAGCGCGCGAGGCTTCAAGGTTTCACCCGTGCCCGCGAGCTCCACGCGTTCGCCCGCGTCCACGAAGCGCGGAGGCTGACCCTCCGCGTCCACACGCACGCGCCCTTCGAGCACCGCCACCGCGGCTCCGGCCGCCGTGCGCTCCACGGAAAAGACCGTCCCCACGACGGACACCCGCAGGCCCGCGGACTCCACGAGGAACACGTCGCGCCGCGCATGCGAGGCATTCACGGACAGCCGTCCCTGCTGGACGGTCAGGTGCACGGCGTTCGACTCCGCGCGGGCGAACACCACGTCCGAGCCCGCCGACAGACGCACGCGGCTCTCATCCGGAAGCCGCAGCACGGCCGACGCCTTCGGAGGCGTCCGCACCGCCATGCCCGAGCGCAGCCGCATCCCGGCCACCAGCGCATGTTCCGCACCGGTGGCCTCCCGCACCACCGCGCCGGTGACGCGCTCCGCCTCCGTGGTGGACGCAGCCTCCGAATGAGCCGCGACCGCTTCCTGCTTCGCGGGCGCCACCTCTGGACGGGCCGCGACCGCTTCCTCCGTCGGAGCGTGGGAATCCTTCGTGCCGGAAACCGCCTCCGAAGGAGGAGTCCGCACCGCGACGGGCGTCGTGTTCCCGTCCTGCTTCCAGCGCGCCCCACCCAGCCACACCACCAGCGCGACGGCGCAGGCCCCCGCGAGAGTCATCGCCCAGGGCGACAGGAACCGCCGCTCGGGCACCGCCATCCGCTTCGCCGCGGCTGCCTTCAGCTTCGCCCCCGTCTCCTCCCACCGCACGGAAGGCTCCACCGAGCGCGCCGTGTGCAGCATCGCCCGGGCCTCCACCACGCGCTTCCACTCCGCCGCGCACGCGGCGCACTCCGCCACGTGCGCCTCCACCCGGGCCTTGCCGGCGGCATCCAGCTCGCCCGCGGCCAGCGCCCACAGGGCCTGTGTCTCATGACCGGCCATGGGAGCCTCCCATCGGCCGGGCGACGACCAGACGCTGCATGGCTTCGGTGAACTCCAATCTCGCGTGGTGCAGGCGGCTGCGCACGGTGTTGGGAGAGCTTCCCACGGCGAGGGCAATCTCGTCCGGGCTCATGCCGCACAGCTCGGCGTAGACGAAGACGATGCGCTTCTTGGGCTTGAGCTTCTCCAGCGCCGCCTCCACCAGCCGGGCGGCCTGACGACGCTCCGCGGCGCGCTCCGGGTCCTCCCCCGTCGCCACCATCTCCGGCGGGTCCGCGAAGGAGTCCTCCGGCCGGCGCCGCTTCCACCTCAGATGGCTGAGCGCCACGTTGGCGCACACCCGATAGAGGAACGTCTTGAAGCGAGACTCCCCCCGGAAGCCCTTCACCGCCGTGAGCAGCCGCAGGTAGGTCTCCTGAAGGAGGTCATCCACCTCCACGCGGTTTCCCACCAGGTGGCGCAGGGTTCGCGCCGCGTCCAGCTTGGTGGCCTCGTAGAGCTGCTCGAAGGCGGTCAGGTCCCCCTGCTGGACCCGCTGGACCAGGAGCCGCAGGCGGGCCTCGTCCGCGGAAGCCGGGCCACGCGCGTCCGCCACGTCCACGCCGGACTCCGGCGGGACCGCGGACGCCCACGTGCGCGCTCCTCGGCTGAACACCAGGCCTTCTCCTTCAGGGCGACGCCGGACGTCCCCTTCCTCCAGGAACGCCCTCCAGTCTGTAGTGGTGGTCCAGACGAGCACACTGCCTCCGTGCCCCTGGGTCTCCGGAGAGACGAAAAAAGATCAAAATTATTTGATCAATCTGGCCCCCTCTTGCGTCGAAGGCTCTCGAAATCGGATGACCCCCCCGGTGGCCGGTCCGGACCCATCCCCTTCTTTGGAGCCCCCACTCATGAGGAACATCACGCTTCGCGGCACATTGGTCGTGCCGTTCCTTGCGCTGTTAGGCCTGCTGTCGGGTTGCATCCTGGAGACGAACGGCGGCGGGTACTGGCCCGACGACGACTACGACTCCAGCTACGGCTGCTCCACCACGTCCGACTGCGGCTCGAACCAGTACTGTCACTCCGGTAGCTGCTGGGACCTGAACTCCGACTCCAAGAACTGCGTCTACTCCAGCGAGTGTCCCGGCACGCAGATGTGCATCAACGGCTGGTGCGCCCAGTCGTGCTACCGCGACTCGGAATGTGGCGCGGGCGGCCGCTGCAAGGACAACTTCTGTACCTCCTCCGGCACCAAGCCGGACGCGGGCACCACGGACGGCGGCACCAAGCCGGATGCCGGCACCAAGCCGGACGCGGGCTCGGACGGCGGCACCAGGCCGGACGCGGGCACGGACGGCGGCACCAAGCCGGACGCGGGCTCCGACGCCGGCACCGCGGTCTGCCGGGTCAACTCTGACTGCGGTGCGGACCACTACTGCATCAACGGCGCGTGCCGTCAGCAGTGCGACAGGGACGACAAGTGCGGCCCGGGTGGCCTGTGCGTCCAGGGCCTGTGCCAGAAGCCGCCGACGGACCCGAACGCGTGCACCACGGAGGCCCAGTGCCCCTCGGGCCGCGACTGCGTGAACGGCCAGTGCCGCGCGCCGTGCTCCTCCACGACGGAGTGCTCGGCGGACACCAAGTGCGAAGTGGGCTACTGCCTGCCCATTCCGTCCGGTGGCCAGTGCACGGCGAACTGCGAGTGCCCGGCGGGCCAGGTCTGCAACAGCGGCCAGTGCAAGTCGCCGCAGCCGGACCCGGGCCAGGCGTGCCTCGCCAACTGCGACTGCCCCTCCGGTCAGGTGTGCACGAGCGGCTACTGCAAGGCGCCGGTGCCGGACGCGGGCTCGGGCAGCAACTGGTCCTGCACGGTGAACTGCGAGTGCCCGTCCGGTGAGGTCTGCACCAGCGGCAAGTGCAAGCTGCCTCCGCCGCAGCCGTCGAACGACGCGGGGACGTCCGGCACCGTGTGCCGCGCCAACTGCGAGTGCCCGGCGGGCCAGGCCTGCAACAGCGGCCAGTGCAAGCCGGTGAACCACGGCTCCGGCAAGGTCTGCCAGGCCAACTGCGAGTGCCCGTCCGGCGAGCGCTGCCAGGACAACGTCTGCTGGCTGTAGCCGTCAGCGGCTGAAGCTCACCGCGAGGGGGCCACCATGCGCCAGCATCGGTGGATCTCCTTGCGGTGGAAGTCCTCGGGGATGGAGCGGGGGGTGATTTCCTCCACCTGCGCCATGTCCCGGGTCGCGGAGTCCTTCAGTTCGAAGCCCAGGAAGTTGGTGGAGAAGTAGAGGACGCCTCCGGGGGCCATGAGCGCCCGGAGGTGTTCCATCATCCGCACGTGGTCGCGCTGCACGTCGAAGTTCCCCGACATCTTCTTCGACGTGGAGAACGACGGCGGGTCGCAGACGATGAGGTCGTACTTGTCGTCCCCGTGCTTCGCCTGGTCCTCCAGCCACGCCTTCGCGTCCGCGCGGATGAGCACGTGGCGCGGATCCGCCAGGCCGTTGAGGACCAGGTTGTCCTCCGCCCAGTCCAGGTACGTGTTGGACAGGTCCACGCTCACGCTGCCCGCCGCGCCGCCCGCCGCCGCGTACACGGTGAACGCGCCGGTGTAGGCGAAGAGGTTGAGGAAGTGCTTCCCCTTGGCCTCGCTGCGCACGCGGGCGCGGGTGTTGCGGTGGTCCATGAAGAGGCCGGTGTCCAGGTAGTCGCCCAGGTTCACCCAGAACTTGAGGCCCTGCTCCTCCACCACCAGCCGCTCGCTGCCCTCTCCCACGCGGCCGTACTGCGAGCGGCCCCAGGGCTGGGGCGTGTGCGTCTTCACGGACGTGCGCTCGGGCGGCACGCCCAGCACGGCGGTGACGGCGGCGAGCACCTCCGCGCGGTCCGCGTCCGCGTTCGCGCCCTTCGCGTGGGCCTTGCGGCGCGGGAACTCCACGACGTGGGCGTGGTCGCCGTAGACGTCCACGGCGTAGGAGTACTCGGGGATGTCCCGGTCATAGACGCGGAAGGCGGTGAGCCCCTGCGCGCGGGCCCACTTGCGCAGGCGCTTCGCGTTCTTGCGCAGGCGGTTCTCGAACATGCCCGCGCCCTGCGTCTCCTGATTGCCTTCGTCCGCCATGGCTCCCCTCATATTGCAGGCCGCCCCGGGGGCGGGGGAAAACCACGGCCCATGAGCGTGCGCGTCGAGAAGAACGGCCCCGTCACCACCGTCATCCTCCACCGGCCGGAGGTCCGCAACGCGGTGGATGCCGACACGGCGCGCGAGCTGGCGGACGCCTTCCGTGCCTTCGACGCGGACCCCGACGCGCGCGTGGGCGTCCTGTACGGCGACGCGGGCACCTTCTGCGCGGGCGCGGACCTGAAGGCCGTGTCGGAAGGGCGCCTGCTGCGCCTGGAGCCGGACGGCGACGGGCCCATGGGGCCTTCGCGCATGCGCCTGTCCAAGCCGGTGGTGGCGGCCATCAGCGGCCACGCGGTGGCGGGCGGCCTGGAGCTGGCGCTGTGGTGCGACCTGCGCGTGGCGGAGGAGGACGCGGTGCTGGGCGTCTTCTGCCGGCGCTGGGGCGTGCCCCTCATCGACGGAGGCACCGTGCGCCTGCCCCGGCTGATTGGCCTGTCTCGCGCCCTGGACCTCATCCTCACCGGCCGCCCCGTGTCGTCTGCCGAGGCGCTGGGCATGGGCCTGGTCAACCGCGTGGTGCCGAAGGGCGAGGCCCGGAGCGCCGCGGAAGCCCTGGCCGCTCAAATCGCCGCCTTCCCGCAGGCCTGCATGAACGCGGACCGGGCCTCCGCCTATGCCCAGGGCGACCTGGCCTTCGAAGACGCGATGCGCCAGGAGTTCCAGGGCGGGGTGAAGGTGCTCCAGTCGGAGTCCATCCCTGGGGCCACGCGCTTCGCGAAAGGAGCGGGCCGGCACGGCCGCTTCGAGTAGGACGACTCCGGAGCAGGCTGGGAACGCTGCGCGGCCGGTGGGACTGTGTTAGTTCGCGAAGCCATGCGCTTCGACACGCTCGCCATCCACGCCGGCCAGGAGCCGGATCCCACCACCGGCGCCATCATGACGCCCGTGTACCTGACCTCCACCTACGTCCAGGACGGACCGGGGGAGCACAAGGGCTACGAGTACAGCCGCACGCAGAACCCCACGCGCAAGGCGCTGCAGGACTGCCTGGCCGCGCTGGAAGGCGCGAAGTACGGCGCCGCGTTCGCGTCCGGCCTCGCCGGCACGGACATGCTGATGCACATGCTGGAGGCCGGTGACCACGTCATCGTCTCCGACGACGTGTACGGCGGCACCTTCCGCATCTTCGACAAGGTGTTCAAGCGCTCCGGCCTGAACTTCTCCTTCGTGGACCTCTCCAAGCCGGAGAACTTCGAGGCGGCCATCACCCCGAAGACGAAGATGGTCTGGGTGGAGACGCCGACGAACCCGATGCTCAAGCTCATCGACCTGGCGCGCATCGCCGAGGTCGCCAAGAAGCGCGGCATCATCTCCGTCGCGGACAACACGTTCATGACGCCGTACTTCCAGAAGCCGCTCGACCTGGGCTTCGACGTCGTGGCGCACTCCACGACGAAGTACCTGAACGGCCACAGCGACGTGGTGGGCGGCTTCGTCTGCACCAGCCGCGATGACATCGCCGAGCGGATGTACTTCCTGCAGAACGCCGTGGGCGGCGTGTCCGGCGCCTTCGACAGCTTCCTCGTGCTGCGCGGCGTGAAGACGCTGCACGTGCGCATGGACCGCCACGCGCAGAACGCGATGAAGGTGGCCCAGTACCTGTCCACGCACAAGCAGGTGAAGAAGGTCACCTACCCGGGCCTGGAGACGCATCCGCAGTACGCGCTCGCGAAGCAGCAGATGACCGGCTTCGGCGGCATGCTGACGTTCGACATCCACGGCGGCCTGGAGGCGGCGCGCACCTTCCTCAAGACGGTGAAGGTCTTCGCCTGCGCCGAGTCCCTGGGCGGCGTCGAGTCCCTCATCGAGCACCCCGCCATCATGACCCACGCCTCCGTCCCCAAGGAGATGCGTGAGAAGCTGGGCATCCTGGACGGCTTCATCCGCCTGTCCGTCGGCATCGAGGACGCGCAGGACCTCATCGACGACCTCGCGCAGGCGCTCGACCGCGTGAAGTAGTCCCCGGCGCTCGCTCGCGCTCCAGGCGGCCTGGCCTGCCCTCCGGGGCAGGGGGAATGTTGGTTGGTACACAACGTTTCCGGCGCGATGCGTAACCGACTGCTTGGCCCCACCTGCCTCCTGGGCGCGTGGCTCGCGACTGGCTGCGAGTCTCCGCCCGTTCCCACTGACTCCGACGTTCCTCCGGCCGCGCTGCCGGAGTCGCTCTCCGCGTCCAACTGCAATCAGCTCGTCACGAAGACGGTGACGGCCAGCGGTGACGACGGCAACGTTCCCGGCAACACGCAGGACGACAACCTCTCCACGCGCTGGAGCGCGCAGGGGACGGGCGTCTGGCTCCAGATGGACCTGGGCTCGGCGCAGACGCTCACGGGCACCACCATCGCGTGGCACCGGGGCAACGAGCGCCAGAACCACTTCGTCGTCTCCACGTCCACCGATGGCGGCACCTTCACCCAGGCGTACGCGGGTGACAGCGCGCTCAATGCGTCCGCGCAGACGGTGGCGTTCTCCTCGCGCAGCGCGCGCTACGTGCGCATCACCGTCAACGGCAACACGGTGAACGACTGGAACTCCATCGCGGAGGTCCGTGCGTGCGCGGCCAGTGCGCCGCCGTCCTCCAGCGACTCCGGCCCCACGCTGCCGCGCCTGCCATACCTCCAGAGCGTGAAGCAGACGTCCGCCATCGTGGCCTTCCGCACCGCGAGCACCTGCAACCCCACGGTGCGCTACGGCGAGGGCACCAGCCTCACGTCCTCCGTCAGCGCGGGCATGTCCGGCACGCGCCACGCGGTGAAGCTGGACGGCCTGTCCGCGGGCCGCACCTACGGCTACGTGGTGGAGGCCTGCGGCAGCAAGACGGGCCTGCGCGGGTTCCAGACGTCCACGACGTCCTCGGCCACCAAGGCGCACTTCACCGCGATGGGTGACTTCGGCACCGGCGGCAGCATGCAGGCGAAGGTGATGGCGGTGATGAACACGCCGCAGTGGCGCTCGGAGCTGCTGCTGGCCCTGGGCGACAACGCGTACCCGAACGGCACGGACGCGGAGTTCCAGGAGCACCTCTTCAAGCCCATGGCCGGGCTGCTGCGCGAAGTGCCCATGTTCGCCACTCCCGGCAACCACGAGTACGTGACGAACCAGGGGCAGCCCTACCTGGACAACATGTACCTGCCGGCCAACAACCCGCAGGGCTCCGAGCGCTACTACTCCTTCGACTGGGGCCCGGTGCACTTCATCTCCCTGGACTCCAACTGCGCGGTGGGCCTGGCGTCCGCGGACCGGTGCACGCTGGCGGCGCAGAAGGCGTGGGCGGAGTCGGACCTGGCCGCGAACACGCGTCCGTGGACGGTGGCCTTCTTCCACCACCCGTCGTGGTCCAGCGGCGAGCACGGTTCGCAGCTCACCATGCGCCGCCAGTTCGGCCCGTTGTTCGAGAAGTACGGCGTGGACCTGGTGCTCACCGGGCATGATCACGACTACGAGCGCAGCAAGCCCATGTACGGAGACAACGTGGCCTCCGGCACCCAACGCGGCATCCCGTACCTCGTGGTGGGCAGCGGTGGCGCCACGCTGCGTCCCTTCGCCACCAGCCAGCCCGCGTGGACCGCGCTGCGCGACAACCAGGCCTACGGCTTCCTGGATGTGACGGTGGACGGCGGCACGCTCACCGCGCGGCTGATCACCTCCAGCAACACCGTGCGCGACACGCTGACGCTCAAGAAGACGTTGGCCAAGGCTTCGGTCCGCGGTGTCCAGGCCAGCGCGCTGGAGGCGGATGAAGCCGCGGCGGAGGAGGCGAACGACACGCCGCCGGGCCCCACGGACGACCGCGCGGAGCCGGCCTTGCGTGGCCCCGTTCCGCCCGCGGACACGCCGGAGTCCGTGGCCGACCCCGAAGAGCCGCTTCCGCAGTAGCCGCGAGGTCCGCCGGAGGGTAGGGAAGGGCTGAACCGCCGGCGGGCCCGGCACCCACAGAAGGGACACCATGCGCTACTTCGAGGACTTCCCCGTCGGCGAAATCATGGAGCGGGGGCCGTACGTGGTGACGCGCGAGGAGATCATCGCGTTCGCGCGCCAGTTCGACCCCCAGCCCTTCCACATCGACGAGGACGCCGCCGGCAAGAGCATCTACGGCGGCATCATCGCCAGCGGTTGGCACACCGCCGCCATCTGCCACAAGCTCATGGTGGAGGGCCTGCTGGGCCAGGCCGCCGGCATGGGTTCGCCGGGCCTGGACGAGCTGCGCTGGAAGAAGCCGGTGCGCCCCGGTGACTCGCTGCGGATCCGCATCGAGACGCTGGAGGCGAAGCCCTCCACGAGCAAGCCGGACCGCGGCGCGCTCAAGCTGCGCCTGGAGGTCGTGAACCAGAATGGCGAGGTGGTGATGACGGAGGTGGCCAACGCCCTCTTCGCTCGCCGCCCTCCGTCCCCCTGACGGTTCAGCCCCTTTTTCCGCGCCGGGGAACCCACACTTTGAGTTCCGGGGCTGACCTGGGTTACCAATACGCCCAAAGGAGAAGCCCATGTCCAACACCAATGAGGTCGTTCCTCCTCCGGCGCCCAGCCGGCTGAAGCGTCCCGTGGAAGTGGTGCGCGCGGAGCTGCTGGCGGATGCCGACGTGCAGCAGCAGGCGGAGATGCTGAAGATCCCCGTCGCGCAGTACGTGGAGAAGATCCTCGACTACGCCATCCACCCGGACAAGCCGCCCCAGCTGGAGATCATCCCCGACGAGGAGCTGAAGGCGCGCGACCCGAAGATCCCCACGGTGGAGGAGATTGGCACCCACCTGCAGAAGATCATCGACGGGGAGATCGCCATCAGCCCCGCCCAGCAGCGCGACGGCTTCAGCAGCGACAAGAGCCACGAGCAGCGCTACAGCGCCGCGCTGGGTGCCACCGCCAAGCCCGGCCAGACCGTGGCCCCCAAGCCCGGGACCGCCGTGGATCCGGCGGAAGCCAAGAAGGGCCCCATCCGGGGCTGAAACGTCCCTCCAAGGCCCTGGAATCACAGGGCTTTGGGGTGGGTCACTCGGATAATCCCGGAACCGGAAACTTCTCCGGCGTTCCTCCGAGAATCCCACTGTCAGTCTCACTTCGAGGGCCCGCGCGGCCCTCCACGAAAAGGATCAGACCATGGGTGGCATCGGCAAGGCTCTCGGCAAGGTGATGGACATCGTCAAGCCGTTCGTGTCGGCGGTGAACCCGCTGCTCGGCGCGGCGATGGGCTTCGCCAGCGGTCTGATGCAGGGCAAGAACCCCCTCCAGGCGCTGCTGGGCGCGGCCACCGACCTCATCCCGGGCGGCGGCGTGCTCAAGAACGCGCTGGGGGCCTTCGCCGGCTCCGGCCTGATGGACGGCGCGGGCGGCAACAGCCTGCTGTCCGGCGCGCTGAACCTGGCGAAGGGCAAGAGCAAGGTCACCGACATCGTCGGCGACCTGTTCAAGGCCACCAAGAGCAACCCGCTCACCAACCTGGGCATGAACAACGCGACCGAGCTCGCCGCCCAGAAGATGTCCACGTTCCTGTCCTAGTCCATGAAGCCCGTCCGCTTCGACCCCAAGGTCCACCACGAACTGCTCAACCTGTGGCGCAAGCCGTGGGATGAGACGATGACGCCGGAGGCCCTGCCGGAGTACGGCTTCGTGGTGCCGGAGAAGGCGGCGGGCTTCCTGTACCGCACGGACAGCTCGGTGGCGCTGATTGAAGGCATCATCGCCGCGCCCGGGCTGACCAAGGAGGACCGCAACGAAGCCGTCAACGCCATCGTCGCCGCCGTCCGCGACGAGGCCCGGAAACAGGGCTTCAAGCTGCTCCTGGGCTACTCGCAGCTGGACGCCATCAAGAACCGCGCGGAGCGCTTCGGCTTCATGCACGTGGGGCCGGGCTACCACATGGTGGCCCTGGACCTGACGAAGCCGGACCCCGCGGGACTCTGAAGAACCCGCAGCACCGCTTGAGAAACACGACGGGCCCGAAGGGAGGATGTCCTCCTCCTTCCGGGCCCGCGGTGTTTCAGGCGCTCGCGCCCGCGGCCTTAAGCGGCGGTGCGGTGCAGGTGGTCGATGAGGTCGATCTTCGTGACGATGGCGATGACGGTCTCGCCGTCCTTCACCACGGCCACGTTGTCGCGCGCGAAGATTTCACGCAGCCGGTCGATGCTGGCGTCGGCGGACACGGCGCCCTGGAGCGGGGCGACGATGGGGTCGATGGCGTCCTGGAACTTCACCTTGTTGGCCACCAGGGCGTTGAGCAGGTCGTACTCGTGCACCATGCCCACGGCGCGCCCGTCGTCGGACACCACGGGCATCTGGCTGATGCCATTGCTGCGCATGGTCTCCACCACGTGGTCCACGCGGTCACCGCGCTTGGCCGTCTTCAGGTCGCGGGGCTTCGCGCCGATGATGTCGCGCACCGTGCCGGCGCCCTTCTCCTGCATGAAGCCGTTGTCGCGCATCCACTCGTCGGAGTGGAACTTGCTGATGTAGCTGCTGCCGGAGTCCGGGAGGACGACCACGATGGTCTTCCCCTTGCCGACCTCCTTCGCCAGCTGCACCGCCACGTGCACCGCCGCGCCGGACGAGCCGCCCGCGAAGATGCCCTCTTCGCGCGCGAGGCGGCGCGCGGCGTTGAAGCACATGCGGTCATCGACCTGGCGCACGTCGTCCACGACCTTGAAGTCCATGGCGCCGCAGAGCATGTCCTCGCCAATGCCCTCGACCTTGTAGACGTGCGGCTCGGTGAGCTTGCCCGTCTTGAAGTAGCCCTCGTAGACGGAGCCTTCCGGATCCACGCCGACGTTCTTCAGGCCGGGGATCTTCTCCTTGAGGTACTTGCCGGCGCCGCTCATGGTGCCGCCGGTGCCCAGGCCGGACACGAAGTAGTCGAACTTGCCTTCGGTCTGCTGGAAGATCTCCGGACCCGTCGTGTGGTAGTGGGCCTCGATGTTGTCCGGGTTGTGGTACTGGTTCAGCATGAACGCGCCCGGCGTCTCCTTGGCCAGGCGCTTGGACGTCTCGTAGTAGCTGCGAGGGTCCTCCGCCGGAACGTTCGTCGGCGTGACGACGACCTGGGCGCCCATGGCCTTCAGGCGGTTGATCTTCTCCAGGGACATCTTGTCCGGCATGGTGAAGATGCACTTGTAGCCCTTCACCGCCGCCGCCAGCGCTACGCCCATGCCGGTGTTGCCGGACGTGTTCTCCACGATGGTGCCGCCGGGCTTGAGCTTCCCCTCCCGCTCGGCCTTTTCGATGATGTAGAGCGCCATGCGGTCCTTGATGGACGCGCCGGGGTTCATGAACTCGCACTTCACGAGCACGGTGGCGTCGTTCGGACCGACGAGCTTGTTGAGCTTCACCAGCGGCGTGTGGCCAATGGCGGTGAGGATGTTCTGTTGGATGTCCATCGTGCGTGGCTTCCCGATAAAAGTGAGGGTCGGGGCCTTATATGTGCTCCGCCCTGTCAGGGGGAACATGCCCGAAGGCACGGCCCTTCCTGACGCAGGATGCCGCGACTGTGTGGGGGCTTCCTGGGGCTCCTCGTCGCGTAGGCGACAGGGCAGGCGGCCGCCGGACGCGAGGCCCACGCGGGCTTTGACCCGCCGCGCCGTGCCTCCGATACTCGCGGGCGTCTTTCCCTTCCCCCTCTGGAGTACCCGCCCCCCATGGAACTTGAGGCCGCCCTTCGCGACCAGGTGGGACAGGCCATTGGCCGTCCCGTCCCCGATGCCCCCATCAAGAAGTTGAAGGGCGACGCGAGCAACCGCTCCTACTACCGCGTCGGCAGCGCCCCGGAGAGCTGGGTGCTGATGGTGATGCCGCCGGACGCGACGAAGAAGAGCGAGGAGGCCACCAAGGGCGAGCCCCCGAAGGAGCTGCCCTTCGTCAACGTGCACCGCTACCTGGAGAAGCTGGGTGTGCGCGTGCCGCGAATCCTCCGCTACGACGAGCCCGCCGGCATCATGGTGCTGGAGGACCTGAGCGACATCACCTTCGAGTCCGCGCTGGAGGGGGGCCGCCACAACCAGGCGCTCTACACGCGCGCGGTGGACCTGCTGGCGAAGCTGCGCGTGCAGGCGGAGAAGCAGCGCGACCCGGAGTGCCTGGCCTTCACGCGCGCCTTCGACGAGGACCTGTACGACTGGGAGCTGCACCACTTCCGCGAGTGGGGCCTGGAGGCCTGGAGCGGCAAGCTGCCCACGGACGCGGAGCGCGCGGAGCTGGACGCCACGTTCCGGGACATCGCGAAGCAGCTGGCCGCCGCGCCGCGAGGCTTCACGCACCGCGACTACCAGAGCCGCAACATCATGGTGAAGGAGGGCGAGCTGGTGGTCATCGACTTCCAGGACGCGCTCCAGGGGCCGCGCCAGTACGACCTGGTGGCGCTGCTGCGCGACAGCTACGTGGAGCTGGACCGCGACTTCGTGGACACGATGCTGGACCGCTACATCGCCACGTTCGAGCAGGAGAGCGGGGAGAAGATCGACGCCAGGGAGTTCAAGGCGTTCTTCGACCTGCTCACCATCCAGCGCAAGCTGAAGGACGCGGGGCGCTTCGAGTTCATCAACCGCGTGAAGGGCAACCCGGGCTTCCTGGTGTCCATCCCGGCGTCGCTGCGCTACGTGAAGGCCGCGTTCGCGCGCCGGCCGGAGCTGGCGCCGCTGCAGAAGCTGGTGGCGAAGTACGTGCCCGAGCTGGCGGCCTGAAGCCATGAAAGCGATGGTCCTCTGCGCGGGCCTGGGCACGCGCCTGCGTCCGCTCACGGAGCGCTGGCCCAAGCCGGCCATGCCGTTCCTCGGGCAGCCGCTGCTGCGCTACCACCTGACGGTGTTGAAGGCGGCGGGCGTGACGGAGGTGGGCATCAACACGCACCACCTGCCGGACACGATGGCGGCGGTGGCCCGCGCGGAGTGCGAGCGCGCGGGGCTGCCGCTGCACGTGGTGCACGAGCCGGTCATCCAGGGCACGGGCGGAGGCATCCGCGGCTTGCGCGACTTCCTCTCCGGCGAGGACTTCCTCGTGTTCAACGGGGACATCCTCTTCCCAGTGGACCTGAAGCCCGTGGTCGCGGCGCATCGCGAGTCCGGCGCGGTGGCGACGATGGTGCTGCTGCCCATGCCGGAGGGGGAGAAGTACGCGGCGGTGGAGGCGGACGCGGGCGGGCAGGTGCGCCGCATCGCGGGCTACGGGCCGGGCGGCGAGGGCCTGAAGCCGTGGCACTTCACGGGCGTGCACGTGATGTCCCCCAGCGTGTTCGACTTCATGACGGCCGAAGGCCCCGAGGACATCAACCGCGAGGTCTACGTGCGGGTGATGCAGGCGGGGCTCCAGGTGCGGGGCCACGCGGTGGACGCGTACTGGTCCGACCTGGGCATGCCGTCGCGTTACCTGGCCACGGTGCGGGACGTGCTCGAAGGGCGCGTGCCGCTGCAGGCGCTGGGGAAGGACTCACCGTTTCACGGGCTGAAGGCCGGAGCGGACGGAGCCTGGGTGCACCCGGAGGCCCGCGTCGCGGGGACGGTGCGCGGGCCCGCCTACGTGGGCGCGGGCAGCGTGGTGGACGCGGAAGCCACCGTGGGCCCGGGCGTGTCGGTGGGTCCGGGAGCGAGGGTGGGGCCGGGCGCGCGGCTCGAGCGCTGCGCCGTGTTCGAGGAGACGCAGGTGTCCCCCGGTGAAGCGCTCACCGAGGTGCTCGCGTGGGGCCCGCACCGGGTGCCCGCGCCGCTGACGGGGCGCTGATCACGGTCTGGCGGCGACCGTTTCCACCTTCACGCCGGAGCCATCGGGTTTCCAGGTGGCCTCCAGCGTGAGGAGGGTACCGAACGTCACGCGCAGCTTCTGTCCCGGCCTGGCCCAGTGGAGCTCCGGGATGATGTCCTCGTCGGCGCTCTCCGGGTACTGCGCCAAGTGCTGCTTTCCGTCCGAGATGCCGCTGCCGCAGTCGTCCCAGGTCAGCAGGACGGTCCGCTTAGGCCCCTGCTTCTCCAGGCGCACGAGCTGCACCGTGACGACGGTCGCGCCGCCGCAGGGGCCGTTCGTGTAGCGGCCATACATGGGGTCATCGCTCCGCTCCACGAGTCCCGGCGTGCCGTCCTTGAACCGGAACGTCTCCACCACCTGGCTGGACAGCACGGCGCGTAGGTCGCCCGGCGCCCGGGCGAGGTACAGCGTCGTCGGGGCGCCCGGGGCCTTGAATTGGATGCTCGCGGTGTCACCGCCCACGAACGGGGTGGGCGGACCGAAGACACTGGCCTGGGGGCTGTATCCGGTGACATCATCGAGCGTCACGGAGCAGTGCCGCCTCTCGGTGCTCCAGGGGACCTTGCGGAGCACCCGCACGCCGGTCCACGTCTCCCCCGTGCGCAGGAAGTAGGGCGGCAGCTCATTGAACGCCTGCTTCGCGCCGGGCGCCTTGGTCAGGGGCCGCCCCAGCTCCGGAAGGCCCTCCACCAGCTTCATCGTGAGCGGCTTCGCGAGCTTCACGGTCCGCAGGGTCTCCGCGTCACCCCACTTCGGGGCCGGGTGCGTGGAGCGCAGCGTCTCCTTCGTGCCCGCGGCGCCCGCGTCGATGGCGTCCACCCGGACGCGCAACGTGCGCACGCCGTCCTTCGGGACGAACAGCAGCGCCCCGGGCTGGAGCACCGCGCGCACGTGGTAGCCCGTGGCCGTCCGCAGCACTTCGTAGCGCACGTCGCCTTCCCCCAGGGCCGGGGACAGGCCCGGGTAGCGCTCGACGTCGTAGAGCACGGGGGGGCGGCCGTCTGGAAAGAAGCCCAGGTGCGCGAGCCCCAGCAGCACCCGCGTCCGCTTGGGCGCCGTGCCCAGCTGCTCGCGCACGGCCCGCTGATCCTCCTCGCAGCCTTTGTCCACCGGGAACTCGTCGCGGATGATGGCCTCGAGCGCCTTCGGGTCGTCCTTGTCTCTCACCGTGAAGAGCTTCCCCTCGGGGGACGTGGTGACGACGCGTGAAGGCATCAGCGCGTCGGGCGCCTCCAGCCCGAACCACACCTCCACGTGGTCCGAGTGGACGTCGTCCGTCGCGTCCGATGGCGTCGCGTCCACCACGTCCACGTCCAGCACCAGCTGCTGTCCGTCCGAGACGAGCGTCGCGACCGACGCGGGCGCCGTTCCTCCGGAGCCTCCGAGGGGCTGGGAGAAGTCAGGCGGGGCCGCCATCAGCAGCAGGCCGGTCAGCAGGTTCCAGGACATGGGGACTCCTCAAGGCAAAGGCCCGCGCTCCTTCGGGGAGCACGGGCCTTCACGCGGCCGGATGGGGCGGCTGCCTCAGGCGGCGTGGTAGCGCGCGAGCACGCAGGTGACGTTGTCGTTGCCGCCCGCCGCGTTGGCCAGGTCGATGAGCTGGCCGCACGCCTTCTCCAGCTCCGGCGTGCGCGACAGGATGTCCTGCATCTGCGCGTCGGTGATCATGCCGCTCAGGCCGTCCGAGCACAGCAGGAAGACGTCGTTCTCCAGCGGATCCACGCGGGTGACGTCCACCTGCACCTGCTCCTTCATCCCCAGCGCGCGGACAATCACGTTCTTGTGGGGGAAGTTCTCGATCTCCTCCGGCGTGAGCTTCTTCGCCTTGAGGTAGTCGTTGAGCAGCGAGTGGTCCTCCGTCACCTGCTGGAGCATCCCGCCGCGGAAGAAGTACACGCGGCTGTCGCCCACGTGGCCCACGTAGACGCCGTTCTCCGCGAAGTGCACGGACACGATGGTGGTGCCCATGCCCTTGTACTTGGTGTCCACCGTGGCGCGCTCGAAGATGCGCGCGTTCGCCAGCTTGATGCCGGTGGCCAGGCGGTTCTCGTCGTAGTTGCGCTGCTTGTCCATCTTGAAGGGCCAGGTGGCGTCCTGGTCCTTGGACGTGAGGCGGAAGAACTCACCCAGCTCGTCTACCGCGATGCGGCTGGCGATCTCCCCGGACGAGTGACCGCCCATGCCGTCCGCCACGACCATGAGGTTCTCCTCGGGGAGCACGAGGTAGTTGTCCTCGTTGTGGTTCCGCTTCATCCCGACGTGGGTGCTGCCAGCGACCTCGATGCGCATGCGAAGGGACTCTTCCGGGGAGAGGCGTGAAAATCGGGGCGCGACGTTAACAAAGCGCTCCAAAAGGGGTCAAAAACCTCTCGTCTGTCCCAGCATTCCCCCCTGCGGGTACGGGTGGGTGGGACGGCACGAGCCCTCGGCCCCCTAGGCGCCCGGGGGCTCTCCGGGGCCGAAAACCAGGCGGTCGCCCTCCTGGGTGCCGCTGGCCAGGAGGACCCCGGCGGGCAGCTCCAGGACGGAGCGGGCCTTGAAGTAGATGGACGAGGTCCGCCAGGGAGGCATGGCGGACAGTTGCTTGACGATGCGCCCTTCCGCGTCCAGGAAGGCGACGTCGATGGGGATGCGCATGAAGAAGGTGTGGATGGAATTGCAGGGCTCGATGTGCATCCCGCCCCCCATGGGCAGCGAGGCGCGGCCCATGAGCCCCTGGAAGCGCTGGACGAAGGACTCGGCGCGTTCGGCGCGGTCCGCGAGCAGCCGCTGCCGCGTTTCGTTGGTCACCCTCCAGTGCATGTCCGGTGTTCTATCCCATGCTTGAGTCCCTGGCGTCCCCCCTGCACCTGGTCCTCGTCTCCCCGCAGATTCCGCCCAACACCGGCAACGTGGCCCGGCTGTGCGCGGTGACCGGCTGCCGGCTCATCCTGGTGGAGCCCCTGGGGTTCTCCATCGACGACCGGAACCTGAAGCGGGCGGGGCTGGACTACTGGGACAAGGTGTTCCTGAAGCTGTACCCGACCTACGACGCCTATGTAGCGGAGTACCCCCAGGCCCGGCGGTGGCTGTTCTCCGCCCGGGCGGAGACGTCGCTGTACGCGGCGCGGTTCGAGCCGGGGGACCACCTGGTGTTCGGCTCGGAGGTGACGGGGCTGTTGCCGGAGGTGATGGAGGGGGGGACGGGGACGCCGGTGACCATCCCGATGCTGCCGGAGCGCCGGAGCTTGAATCTTTCGACCTCGGTGGGGATTGGCGCCTACGAGGCGCTGCGGCAGGTGCAGCTGGGGATGGCGGCCAGGCAGGCACCGCCGTCGAATTGAGGGGCGAGCGGGACGGGCTACACTCCGTGGCCGAATGTCCGCCTCGCAGGTCGCCGAAGCGCTGTATGCCGCCCACAAGTCCCGAGCCACCGGCCGGCTGACGCTGCACGCCGGTGGACGCGAGTCCGCGCTGTGGCTGCGCGAGGGCGACCTGGTGGGCGCGAAGCTGGGCTTCGGCTACCAGACGCCGGCGCAGGCGCTCTTCCAGAACGGGCTGTTGGGCGTGGACGCCCTGGACGCGCTGTGGGCGCGGGGTGGGGCGGCGGCGCCGGACGAGGAGCTGCTGGAGGACAGCGGGCTGCGGCCCGCGGTGGTGCACGAGCAGCAGGTGCTGGCGCAGGTGCGGCGGCTGAGCGAGCTCGCGGGGCGCGCGGACTTCGAGGCGGAGTCAGTGGACGCGGTGGGGGATTTCGCGCCCATCGCGGGGGTGCGGGTGGTGCGGGCGGCTCTGGAGCCGGCGCCCAGTGAGCCCGTGCCCGCGAGGGTCTACCGCTGCCCGGAGGTGGCGGCGTGCGAGCCGTGGCTGACGGATGCGTCGGAGCGGGGCCTGTTGGAGACGCTGGGGGCGTTCCGAAGGCCGGAGTCGCTGACGGGAGCACAGCAGGCGCTGCTGCGGGTGCTGGAGCGCGAGGGCCGCATCGAGGCCCTGTCGGTGGAGGAGTGGGACGAGCGCGAGCGGCTGCGGCGCGAGGAGGAGCTGCGGCAGGCGGAGGAGGAGGCCTGGGCCATCGAGGAGGCGCGCCGGCGCGAGGAGGCGGAGCGGCTCGCGGAGGAGGCGAGGCTCGCGGAGCTGGCGCGGCTGGAGGCGGAGCGGCTGGCGGAGGAGGCTCGGCTCGCGGAAGAGGCGCGGCTGGCGGAGCTGGCGCGCATCGAGGCGGAGCGGCTGGCGGAAGAGGCTCGGCTCCGGGCGCTGGAAGAGGCGCGGCTGGCGGAGGAGGCACGGCTTCGGGCGGAGGAGGAAGCGCGGCGGGAGGCGGATCGGCTGGCGGAGGAGGCCCGGCTCGCGGAACTGGCGCGCATTGAAGCGGAGCGGCTCGCCGAAGAGGCGCGGTTGGCGGAGCTGGCTCGGCTGGAGGCGGAGCGGCTCGCCGAAGAGGCCCGGCTGGCGGAGCTGGCGCGCATCGAAGCGGAGCGGCTGGAGTCGGAGCGGCTGGCGGAGGAGGCTCGGCTCGCCGAAGAGGCGCGGCTGGCGGAGCTGGCGCGGCTCGAAGCGGAGCGACTCGCCGAAGAGGCTCGGCTTGCGGAACTGGCGCGCATTGAAGCAGAGCGACTCGCGGAGGAGGCTCGACTCGCCGAAGAGGCGCGCGTTGAAGCCGAGCGTCTCGCGGAGGAGGCTCGACTCGCCGAAGAGGCGCGCATTGAAGCCGAGCGACTCGCCGAAGAGGCGCGGTTGGCTGAACTGGCGCGCATTGAAGCTGAACGTCTGGCCGAAGAAGCTCGGCTCGCGGAGCTTGCTCGCGTTGAAGCAGAGCGACTCGCGGAGGAGGCGCGGCTCGAAGCAGAGCGACTCGCGGAAGAGGCTCGGCTCGCGGAGCTGGCGCGGCTCGAAGCAGAGCGACTCGCGGAGGAGGCTCGGCTCGCGGAACTGGCGCGGCTCGAAGCAGAGCGACTCGCGGAAGAGGCTCGGCTGGCCGAAGAAGCACGCCTTCGTGCAGAGGAGGAAGCCCGCCTTGCAGAAGAGGCCCAGTTCGCGGAGGAGGCACGTCTCCGGGCGATAGAAGAAGCCCGCCTTGCGGAGGAGGCCCGACTCGCGGAAGAGGCTCGACTCCGCGCGGAGGAGGAAGCGCGTCTGGCGGAAGAGGCGCGTCTGGCCGAAGAGGCTCGGCTGCGTGCGGAAGAGGAGGCTCGGCTCGCGGAAGAGGCGCGTCTTCGTGCGGAAGAGGAAGCACGTCTGGCCGAAGAGGCACGCCTTGCCGAAGAGGCACGCCTTGCCGAAGAGGCTCGCCTTGCCGAAGAGGCTCGCCTCGCCGAAGAGGCACGCCTCGCGGAGGAAGCCCGCCTTCGTGCTGAGGAAGAGGCGCGGCTCGCCGAAGAGGCTCGCCTTCGCGTGATCGAGGAGGCCCGGCTCGCGGAAGAGGCTCGGCTGCGTGCGGAAGAAGAGGCTCGGCTCGCGGAAGAGGCTCGGCTGCGTGCGGAAGAGGAGGCCCGGCTCGCCGAAGAGGCACTCCTTGCCGAGGAAGCCGCTCGAATCGAAGCAGCGCGCCTTGCTGAAGAGGCTCGACAGTCAGAGGAAGCACGCCTCGCCGAGGAAGCCCGGCTGCGAGCAGAGGAAGAAGCCCGGCTCGCGGAACTGGCACGCATTGAGGCAGAGCGACTCGCGGAAGAGGCGCGGCTTGCGGAAGAGGCTCGCCTGGCCGAAGAGGCTCGCCTGCGTGCGGAAGAGGAGGCCCGGCTCGCGGAAGAAGCCCGTCTTCGCGCTGAGGAGGAAGCGCGTCTGGCAGAAGAGGCGCGTCTGGCCGAAGAAGCTCGGCTGCGTGCGGAAGAGGAGGCCCGGCTCGCCGAGGAGGCCCGCCTCGCCGAGGAAGCGCGCCTTCGTGAAGAAGAGGCACGTCTGGCCGAAGAGGCTCGGCTCGCCGAAGAGGCCCGGCTTCGTGCCGAAGAAGAAGCTCTCTTGGCGGAGGAGGCCCGCCTTCTCGCGGAGGAAGAGGCTCGGCTCGCAGAGGAGGCTCGCCTTCGTGCTGAGGAGGAGGCTCGACTCGCCGAAGAGGCTCGGCTTGCGGAGGAGGCTCGACTCGCAGAGGAGTCTCGCCTTCGTGCGGAAGAAGAGGCCCGGCTCGCGGAGGAGGCTCGCCTAGCCGAAGAGGTTCGTCTCGCGGAAGAAGCCCGCCTGCGTGCAGAGGAAGAGGCCCGCCTCGCGGAAGAGGCTCGGCTCGCGGAGGAGGCACGGCTTCGTGCCGAAGAGGCACGACTCGCCGAGGAGGCGCGTCTGGCCGAAGAGGCCCGGCTTCGTGGGGAGGAAGAGGCTCGCCTAGCCGAAGAGGCACGACTCGCCGAAGAGGCGCGTCTGGCCGAAGAGGCCCGGCTTCGTGCGGAGGAAGAGGCTCGCCTTGCCGAGGAGGCACGTCTCGCCGAAGAGGCGCGACTCGCGGAAGAGGCTCGGCTCGCGGAAGAGGCTCGGCTGGCCGAAGAGGCTCGGCTGCGTGCGGAAGAAGAGGCTCGGCTCGCGGAAGAGGCTCGGCTCGCGGAAGAGGCTCGGCTCGCGGAAGAGGCTCGGCTGGCCGAAGAGGCTCGGCTGCGTGCGGAAGAAGAGGCTCGGCTCGCGGAAGAGGCTCGGCTTCGTGCTGTAGAAGAGGCGCGCTTGGCCGAAGAGGCCCGGCTCGCGGAAGAAGCTCGCCTAGCCGAAGAGGCGCGCCTGCGCGCAGAGGAAGAGGCCCGACTCCGTGCAGATGAAGAGGCGCGCCTCTTGGAGGAAGCGCGGCTTCGCGCGGAGGAGGAAGCCCGACTCCGTGCAGAGGAAGAGGCCCGGCTGGCGGAAGAAGCGCGCTTGGCCGAAGAGGCTCGGCTTCGCGCGATTGAAGAGGCTCGACTCGCTGAGGAAGCGCGTCTGGCTGAAGAAGCGCGCCTGCGTGCGGCGGAGGAAGCTCGCCTCGCCGAGGAAGTTCGCCTCGCCGAGGAAGCTCGCCTTCGTGCTGAAGAAGAGGCTCGGCTTGCAGAGGAAGCTCGCCTCGCCGAAGAGGCTCGGCTTGCGGAGGAAGCTCGCCTCGCCGAGGAAGTTCGCCTCGCCGAGGAAGCTCGCCTTCGTGCTGAAGAAGAGGCTCGGCTTGCAGAGGAAGCTCGTCTTCGTGCGGCGGTAGAGGCACGGCTCGCGGAGGAGGCTCGCCTAGCCGAAGAGGCTCGCCTAGCCGAAGAGGCGCGACTCGCCGAAGAGGCGCGGCTGGCCGAGGAGGCTCGCCTCGCGGAAGAAGCCCGCCTGCGTGCGGAGGAAGAGGCCCGTCTCGCGGAAGAGGCGCGACTGGCCGAAGAGGCCCGCCTCGCGGAAGAGGCTCGGCTCGCCGAAGAGGCCCGTCTTCGCGCAGCGGAAGAGGCTCGGCTCGCGGAAGAAGCCCGCCTTCGTGCGGAAGAAGAGGCGCGACTGGCCGAAGAGGCCCGCCTCGCGGAAGAAGCCCGTCTTCGCGCGATCGAGGAAGCCCGACTCGCAGAGGAAGCGCGTCTGGCCGAAGAAGCGCGCCTGCGTGCGGAGGAAGAGGCTCGGCCCGCGCGGACACCAACGCGGACGACCTCTTCCGCATGGGCGAGGTGTTCTTCCGCAAGCGCGACTTCTTCGCCGCCAGCGAGCACTACGAGCGCGCGTACGGCCTGGACCCCAAGCCCCTGTACCTCGCGGCGCGCGCCTGGTCCGTCTACATGGACCCCAGCCGCAAGGCCGACATGCCCCGCGCGAAACAGTGGATGGCGGATGCGGTGCGCACCGACCCGAACTGTGATCGCGCCCACTACCAGATGGGCGTCATCGCCCGCGTGGAAGGGGACATGGACCGCGCGGAGAAGCACTTCCGGGAAGCCGTCCGTGCGAACCCCAAGCACCTGGAGGCGAACCAGGAGCTGCGGCTCATCGACATGCGCAAGAAGAACCCCCCCAAGAAGGGTCTCTTCCGCTGACCTGCTTGTCCCCTGGGGAGGGAGCCGGCCGGTTTTCCGGACAGTCCCGCCCATTGACACACCCGGAAACCGGACCCGATGCTTGCCCCTACGGGACGCCCCCGTCGGATCCGCCGTCCCGCCCGTCTTGAAAGGCATGCCACGTGGCCAAGCAGCACCTGCTCCTCGTCGATGGTGACGCGAAGAGTCTGCGCGTGATGGAGGTCAGCCTGAAGAAGGCCGGCTTCTCCGTCACGACTGCGATCCACGGCAAGGATGCGCTGGAGAAGGTCCAGATCAGCCCGCCGGACCTCGTGCTCGCGGACACCAAGATGCCGGAGATGGACGGCTTCGAGCTCTGCAAGACGCTCAAGTCCGACGAGCGCTTCAAGTTCATCCCCTTCGTCTTCCTGACGAACCAGAAGTCGGTCGAGTTCAAGGTGCGCGGCCTGGAACTCGGGGGCGACGACTACCTGACGAAGCCGATCTACATCAAAGAGATCGTCACCCGCGTGAAGATGATCCTTCAGAAGGCCGAGAAGGAACGCATCGAGAAGCGCGAGACGACCAAGGGCGGCTTCGCGGGAAGCCTCGCCGACATGGGCGTCGTGGACCTGGTCCAGACCTTCGAAATCGGCCGCAAGACGGGCGTCATCTCCATCCAGGGCGAGCGCACCGGCGTCGTCTACTTCAAGGAGGGCCGCGTCATCGACGCGGAGTTGGGCCGGCTCAAGGGCGAGAACGCCTTCTACCGCCTGCTCAACACGTTCGAAGGCCAGTTCGACGTGCAGTTCACCACGTTGGACCGCACGGAGCGCATCGAGGTCTCCACGCAGGGCCTCCTCATGGAGGGCATGCGCCGGCTGGACGAGTGGGGCCGGATGCTCGAGCAGCTCCCGCCCCTGGAGACGGTCTTCGAAATCGACTACCACCAGTTGGCGGACCGCCTGTCGGAGATCCCCGACGAGGTGAACGGCCTCTTGCGCCTGTTCGACGGCAAGCGCGCGCTGTCGCGCGTGGTGGAGGACTCGGACTTCGAGGACCTGGCCGCGCTGGGCATCATCAGCAAGCTGTACTTCGAAGGGCTGATCCGCGAGCTGGGCAACGCGCCGCTGGAGCCCGTGCAGAGCAGCAAGCCGGGCATCGAGCAGTGGCTGAACGCCGCGCCGCCCATCCCCGTGGACGTCGCGCCCGCGCAGGAGGCCGCGCCCCAGGAAGCGCCGGCCCCCGTGGAACCGCCCCCGGTGGAGGCGGCGCCCGTGGCGGAGGTCCCGGTCACCGAGCCGGAGCCCGAAGCCGCGCCCGCGCATCCCGAGCCCATGGAGGAGGTCACGCCCGTGGCGGAGATGGCGCCCGCGCCGGTCTCCCCGCTGCCCGCGCAGGTGGTCATCTTCCCGCCGCGCGTTCGTCCCGGCGAGGACGGTCCGCCTCCGTTCGGACAGGAGGGCGCGGAGCCCGCGGTTCCGCCGCTGTCGCAGGAGGGCTCGGCGTTCCTCGTGGAGCCGCCTCCGGCGCACCGTGCGGTGGATCACGCGCGGCGCAGCCTGCTGCTCGACTGGAGCCGGGTGGACACGGAGGGCCTGAGCGCCTCCAGCACCTGGGGCCCCGGTTCGCCCTGGTCGTCCGCGGCCCGCGCTCCGGCGCCCAGCCCGTTCGCCGCCCAGCCCGCGCAGGCGCCCGTGGAGTCGCAGCCCTCGCGTCCGCCCATCTTCGGTGGCGCGGCCATCGCGCCCAGCCCGCTGGCGCCCGTGCCTCCGCCCACGCCAGCCCCGCCGTCGTCCGAGGTGACGCTGGTCAGCGGCATGGAGCCCTTCCAGGAAGAAGTGCCGGTGGAGGAGTCCGCGCCGCCGCAGCTCGCGCTGCCGCCGTATCCGGGCCACGGCATCACGCCGCCGCAGGTGGCCCCCGTGGCGCTCAACGTCGAGTTCCCCGAGACGACGCCCTTCAACACACAGCCGGCCTCCATGGAGCCGGTGGAGCCCGCCGCGCAGGACGTGCCCGCGTCCGAGGCCTACTTCACGGAGCCCGAGCCCGCCACGCCCGTGCAGCCGTCCGGAGCGAGCGCCACGGAGGCCTCCGCTCCCAGCGCGAACGCCCCGGCTGCCGCGACGACCACCCCGGCCCCTGTCGCGCCCCCTCCGGCCAGCACCGCGTCCACGAACAGCGCGGCCTCCACGAAGCCCGCCGCATCCAAGCCCACGCACGACGAGGACGACGCGGCGCTGATCGCCGCGATGAAGCCCAAGCGCACGGGCCTCTACATCGCGGGCGGCCTGGTCCTCGTCGCGGCCGTGGCCGCGGTGGTGCTCTCCAAGGGCTCGGGCAGCTCCGAAACGCCCAAGCCCGACGCGCCCAAGGTGACGCAGCCCACGCAGCCCGTGGACGCGCCCAAGCCGCCGGAGACGACGCCTCCGCCGGTCGTCACGCCGCCGCCCACGAAGACCGTGGATGCGCAGACCGACGCGGGCACGCCCCCGACGAAGACGGTCACCGTTCCGGAGGACGCGGGCACGCCGGTGAAGATGGCCACCCCCGAGCCCGCCGCCGTTCCCGACGCGGGCGCCGTCGCGGTCACCCC
>NZ_RAWF01000138.1:0-26772 GCF_003612075.1 Corallococcus sp. CA041A | reverse complement strand
CCACGCCCCCGCCGCACCTGGTGCGCGAGCGGGGCACCGCCACCGCCACCCGGCCCCAGAAGCACGCGGACATGGTGCGCTGGCTGCACCCCGGGCAGGTGCTGCGCACGGGCCTGGACGCGGTGGTGGCCACGGTGTTCGGCGCGCGCGCGGACCACCGGCTCATCGAAGCGGTGGTGCGGCCGCAGCAGCCCTACTTCGACTATTCGGAGGAGTCCGGCGCGGACGGCGACTTCTGGCTCGACTACGTCTCCGACATCGGCGACGGCTGGGACTCCACCTACTCGGTGGCGCGCCTGCTGGCGCTGCCGGAGCTGCGGCTCCCAGAAGAGGACGGCAAGACAGCGCACATCACGCCGCGAGGCCGCGTGCTGGTGTTCGGCGGGGACGAGGTCTACCCGGGCGCCAGCCGCGAGACATACGAGGAGCGCACGGTGCAGCCCTACGAGGCCGCCATGCGCCGCTCGCAGGCGCCCCACCCGGACCTGTTCGTCATCCCGGGCAACCACGACTGGTACGACGGCCTGTCCGCCTTCATGCGGCTGTTCTGCGCGCAGCGGTGGCTGGCCGGACGCCGCACGCGGCAGAGCCGCAGCTACTTCGCGCTGAAGCTGCCGAAGAACTGGTGGCTCATCGGCACGGACGTGCAGCTCAACAGCGACATCGACGTGCCCCAGGTGGAGTACTTCCGCCACGTCGCGGAGCAGATGGGCCCCGACGACCGCGTCATCCTCTGCAACGCGGAGCCCGCGTGGGTGCTGGCGGCCGCGGCCCGGCGCCACAAGGGCAGCTACCTGGAGAACAACCTGGAGTACCTGGAGGAGAAGGTGCTCGGGCGGCGCATCGCCGTGTTCCTCGCGGGCGACCTGCACCACTACCGCCGGCACGAGGACGAAACCGGCCAGCACCGCATCACCGCGGGCGGAGGCGGCGCCTTCATGCACCCCACGCACGCGCCGGCGGCGCCCGTGCTGCGAGATGGCTCCACGCTGCGCAAGAGCTTCCCGACCGAGGACACGTCCCGGAAGCTCGCGCGCAAGAACCTGTTCCTCATCCGCTACAGCCCGCTGTTCGGGCTCATCACCGGCCTGTGGTACCTGCTGCTCGCGCTGGCGGCCTACGCGGAGGTGGGCTCGCTGGGCATCTCCCGTCTGCCGGAGGTGGTGACGGCGGTGGCCAACAGCATGGTCAACCGGCCGTGGACGCTCATCCTCGGGATGGTGACGATGGGAGGACTCGCGGGGCTGGCGGACGCGGCGCTGGGGAAATGGCGCGCGCTCATGGGCGGCCTGCACGGCGTGGCGCACATCGTGGCGGCGTTCTTCATCGCCTGGGGAGCCACGTACTTCACGGTGAGCCAGCTGGGCGTGTGTCCGGTGTTGTCACCGGATGGCGCGCACTGCGCGGACGGCTGGCTGCACCTGGCGGGCAAGTTCTTCTTCTCCTGCGCGTTCACCTTCGTGGGCGGCTTCCTCGTGGGCCCGTTCATCACCGGCCTGTACCTCTGGCTGAGCGTGAACTTCTTCGGCGCGCACTCCAACGAGGCCTTCGGGTCGCTCGCGCTGCCGGACTTCAAGAACTTCCTGCGCATGCGCATTGGCAAGGACGGGGCGCTGACCATCTACCCCGTGGGCCTGGAGCGCGTGCCGCGCAAGTGGAAGCCCACCGGAGCGGGGCCCATGTCGCCCGCGTTCGACCCGGACGACCCGAACGCCACCGAGCCGTTCCTCATCGAGCCGCCCATCCGCGTCTGCCGCTGACGCCCTCCCGCCGGACGCATGGCGGGAGGACATCCGGGACAGCGGGTTACCGGGACACGGTCTCGTTGGAGAGCGACACCGTCTTCGCCGTGCTCTGCACGAGCACCTGGTCGATGCCCTGGGCGCCCTCACTCGGCGCGTCGGAGATCAGCACCAGCTGATCCCCCACGACGATCCGCGGAGCCGCCTTGGCGGTGTCACCCACGGAGAAGGCGCCAAAGGGCGACTGGAACGAGAAGTCGAGGTAGGGATACTTGCCGTTGCTGAGCACCCATTCCTCCTGGTGCACGCTGCCGATGCACGGGACCCTGCAGTAGGCGCAGTCGATGGGTCCGCCCACACACAGCTTCATGCACGCCTTGTAGGTCAGGGTGGTGCAGGTCTTCTTGCCGAATCCCGCGATGGACCTGGCCCCCACGGAGCCGCTGGAAATTCCGCTCACGGAGGCCACGAGCTGGCCCTCGCGGAACACCATCGCCGAGTAGGTGGTCGGCTTGCCGTTCGCGTCCACGAAGCTCGCCGCGAACTCCTGCCCTTCAGACGTGTCCGTGACGACGGAGGCGGCGACCACCTTGCCGTCCGAGATGACCGTCTTGACGGTCGTCTCCCGGGCCTCGCCGGAGGGCTCGTGGGCCAGCCCCGCGCTCCAGCCCTTGGCCTGCGCGGTGTCCACGGCCACGCCGTCCTTGCCAGACGTGTCAGCGGACTGGACGAGCAGCTCCTTGCCGTCCACCACCAGCTTCGCGGCGCCCACGGCACAGTGCTTCATCCCGGAGAACTGGACACAGTCCTCCGCCTGGGCCTGCGCGAGCGGAAGGGCCAGGGCGAACAAGGTGGCAAGACCGGAGTGGGCAAGACGGCGGAACAGACGCATGGGGGGGCTCCTGACAGGTTCCGGGGGAAATCCCAGAAAGACGGCCAGCGCCCGTATTCACCCGCTATGCCAATGATTCTCCGTGCAGGAGCCCGGTCCCCACACCGAATGTGTGGCATTGGGAGTCACAGCCCCAGTCCGTCCTGTGACCCGAGGGGTTACAGGTCCTCGGAGTCCCGTGACGCGTCCTCCAGGAGCGGCGCGATGCCGGGCTGCTTGAGGGTAAGCGTCACGTAGTCCTGCACGGCGGCGTCCAGGCCCACGTCGCGCTTCGCGCGCTCGGACAGGAACCACTTGTGCTCCAGCACCTGGCAGTAGAGCTCCGCGGTGTCGGCCGCGCGGCCCAGGTCCTTCTGGAGGCGTGACAGCGTGGGGTGGTAGCGCTCGTCCAGCCAGCGGAACGCGGCCACGCTCAGGGGCACGCTGCGGTCCATCTTGCGAGTGAGCGTGGCCTTCATCTCCTGCATCTCGTTGAGCAGCAGGCTCGCCTGGCGCTCCTCGGCGACGATGCCGGTGAGCGAGTGCAGCTGGTGCCGGTGGTACTCGCGGTCCGTGACGATGGTGCGCATGCGCAGCTGGCTGCCCTGCCCGCTCGCCAGCAGCTCCACCTCGCCCACGGAGAAGCCCAGGTCGTTGAGCGTGCGGATCCGCTCGTGGATGCGGTAGCTCTCGTGCGGTTGGAGAATGAGCTCGCGGTTGATTTCGGCCCACAGCCGCTCGTAGCGCTGGCGGATGCTCGCGGCCGTCTCCTGCCACGCCTCCAGCTCCTGGGGCAACTCCTCCGCCAGCTCCACGCGAGCGGCCAGGTCCGCCAGGCCGCCAGCGATGTTCTCCTCCATGATCTGGAGGTCCATCTCCCGCTGGCCGGCGGAGAGCTGCTCGTGCAATTCGGACGTCTCCGCGTCCACCGCGTATGCCTGCAGCTCGCCCGCGTCGCGGCGGAAGAGCACGTTGGACAGCGAGCAGTCGCCCCAGAAGAACCCGCCCAGGTGCAGCCGCACCAGCAGGCCCGCCATCGCGTCCAGGAGCCGCGACCGGTAGCGCTCCAATCCCTGTTGCATGAACAGCGCGCGGTACGGCAGCGACGACGCGAGGTACTGGGTGATCAGCAGTCCAGGCCTGTCCCCGGGCGAGACCTCCAGCCCCTCCTCCGTCTGGACCGCCAGCCCCACGGGGCACACCGATGGCAACCGGCGCTCCTCCAGGCCGCGCAGCAGGTCGTACTCGCGCTGCGCCACGCGCGCGGGCGTCTCCTTGAAGGCGTAGATGGTGGCGCCGTAGCTGACGAACACCACCACGTGCCGGGACAGACCGCGCGGCACCTCCACCACGCGTGGTGAACGCTCCGTCCACGCCTCCAGCGGCAGCTCCCAAGGAAGGTCGAGGAAGTCCGGGTGCCCCTGCCGGATATGCAGGGAATGAAGGCGGCGAGCAGGGTGAGACATGTTGGCCACAAGCCTACCGTCCGGGTGAGCGCGCTTCATCCAGGCGGTGCGCTGGCCCGCGTGGAACGTTCGCTGTTAGAGGAAGAAGCCATGCGACCCCTCCGCGGACTCTCCCTCTGCAGCGCGGCCCTGCTGTCGGCCTGCGCCGGTTCCTCGCCTACGCCCGGGCCGACTCCCTCCGCGCCTGGAAGCATCACGCTCGCCGCGCCCGCGGGAGACGCGTGGTACCGGGGCGCGGTGTTCTACGAGGTGTTCGTCCGCAGCTTCCAGGACTCCAACGGAGACGGAGTGGGAGACCTGCCGGGACTCATCTCGCGGCTGGACTACCTGAACGACGGCAACCCGGCGACGACGGACGACCTGGGCGTGGACGCGCTGTGGTTGATGCCGGTGTTCGCGTCGCCCAGCTACCACGGCTACGACGTGACGGATTACGAGCGCATCCAGACGGCATACGGCTCGCTGGAGGACCTGCAGCGACTGTGTGACGAGGCGCACCGCCGGGGCATGCGCGTCATCCTCGACTTCGTCATCAACCACACCAGCTCCTCGCATCCGTGGTTCGTGGACTCGGCGTCCTCGGCGCAGTCGGCGAAGCGCGATTGGTATCAGTGGCGCGGGAACAACCCGGCGTGGGCGCAGCCGTGGGACATCTACTCGCAGACCAACACGTGGCATCAGCAGAACAGCGGCTGGTACTACGGCGTCTTCTGGGGCGGCATGCCGGACCTGAACATGCAGACGCCCGCGGTGCGCGAGGAGATGAAGCGCCTGGCGACGCTGTGGCTCCAGCGAGGCGTGGACGGCTTCCGGCTGGACGCCGCGCGCTACCTCATCGAGACGGGCGGCGGCGCGGGGCAGGCGGACACGCCGGAGACGCACGCGTTCTGGAAGGAGTTCTCCGCGCACGTGCGTTCGGTGAAGCCGGATGCGGTGCTGGTGGGCGAGGCCTGGAGCGAGACGCCGTCGGTGGGGAAGTACTACGGCTCCACGGCGACAGTGCCGGGCGGGGACGAGCTGCCGCTCAACTTCAACTTCCCCATGTCCGCGAGGGTGCTTGAAGGCATCAACGCGGGCAACGGCGGAGGCGTGGCGGCGAAGCTGTTGGAGATGAAGAACAACTATCCGGCCGGCGTGGCGGACGCGCCCTTCCTCACCAACCACGACCAGGTGCGGCTGGCGACTCAGTTCGCCAACGACGGGGCGAAGCTGGGGCTGGCGGCGGCGGTGCTGCTGACGCTGCCGGGAGCGCCGTTCCTCTACTACGGCGAAGAGGTGGGCCTGGGGAACGGCAACGCCAACAACGACGAGTCCAAGCGCACGCCGATGCCCTGGAGCGGCGCGGCGGGCGCGGGCTTCACGACGGGCTCGCCCTGGTACGCGTTCTCCAGCGGAAGGGAGACGGCGAACGTGGAGGCGCAGCGGAGCAACCCGGGGTCGCTGTTGTCGCGCTATCGCTCGCTCATCCACGCGCGCCAGGGTTCGGAGGCGCTGCGCAACGGAGGCCTGCGGCTGTTCACGGCGACGACGGGGCTGTCGCGCACGCTCGCGTTCGTGAGGACGCTGGACGACGAGCAGGTGCTGGTGGTCCACAACTTCTCCACCTCGCAGGAGTCGGTGGGACCGTTCGACGTGGAGGCCACGACAGCGGAGCCACTGTTCGTGGACCCCGGAGTGACGCAGCTCTCGGGAGGCACGGGAGCATGGAAGGCCAGCATCCCGGCGCGCTCCACGGGCATCTGGCGGCTGCGCTAGCTGACGACAGGCTGACGCCACGAGCGGGAGAAATGGGTTTCTCCCGCGGCCTTGAAGCGGCGGATGAGCTCCGCCGCCGCGCCCTTGCCCTGGCGGAGCAGCCATTTCAGCTCCGCGGGCATCAGCACCTTCACGGTGAGGAGCCGGACCTCGCCCCCGGGAAGCGTGAAGCGAGAGGGCAGCGAATCCGTCTCCATGCCGATGAGCACGGCCACACGACCCTCGGGAGTGAGGAGGGTTTCGGGCATGCCCACGCCGTCGACCTCCATGGACAGCGTGCCGTTGGCCAGGGAGACACGGAGCTTCTCGAACTCAGCGACCTCGTAGGCGACACGTTCGAGGAGATGCGCAGGCCAGCTCTTCCACACCTCCCCGAGCGGCTCCGGCGTCTCGATGGCGAGCTCCAGTCCAAAGCCAGCCGTGGGCCGGTCCAGGATGTCGTTGAACGGATCGGACAAGCCGTCTGTGACGATGAGAATGCCGCCGTCAGGGCGTCGCATGGCCGTCCACCACTGCCGTTCGCCGGGCCATGGGCCGCCAACGACCGGAGGAATGTAGAAGTCGTCCGACATGGTGCCGAGCCCGCGCCACACGGATGCGCGAGCGTAGCGAGCCTGATCCCACAATTCGCCGCGCCTCTTCGTCTCCGCGCGCCGAACAGGGTCGAAGGTCGTCGGCCCTGTGACTGCTTCGAACTTCGCGCCCGTGATGCCCGCGCGCTCCATCGCGTCCTTGATGTCCTCGGAGACGATAAGGGAGACATCCCATTCCGAGGGGCGGAATACCTTCGCATCGCCCACCTTCGACGGGTCAATGCGCATGCCGTAGATGGACCTGAGGGTGCCGACCTTCTCCGGAATCCCATCCTCTTCGGTCCAGAAGTAGGCCTCTTCGGCAGCCTCGGTATCGACGCACGGAATGGTGCGGAGGGCATTGAGGATGAAGTACGGCCCTGCGTGGGAGTCGACCTTGACGGGGATCAATTCCACGTCGTTCGGAGCCAACTCCTGAAAAAGAGCCGCGAGCTTCGCGTTGATGACCGGAGTACCGAACGCCGCATGTGAGTAGTCACGGGATTCCCCCTCCAGGTCCAACGGAAGCCGAATCGGGTCCTTGAAGTGCGCGGGTTCTCCACCCGTGAACTGCCAGGGATCGTCGAGCTCGCGCCCTTGGAGGTCGAGCGGATGCCCCAGGCACCAGAATCCTTCCGCGACATCCGCATAAAGGTCGAAGTATTCCATGGTCCTCACGGGCTTCCCGCATCACTCAAGGCCAGTCACCCACCGATTCATGATGCTTTCTTTTCTGGTGATTTGACTGGCAAGACGTCTCAACTCATCGGTCAGCAGAGCCCTGCATTGCGCCATGCTGCGGCACTGGTTCGTTGCTCGGGAAAGGGACCTCAATACCCACTGGTGGTATGCCTCTGGATGCGGGCCTCTGTGTCCCGGGACGCGAACCTTGTTCGCGGGATCATCAAGCGACATCCCGGCCTTGTCGAAGATCTTCTGGAACTGGGGAGACCACGGGCCACCCCGGTTCGTGGCACTCCACCACTTGTTGGAAGCGATGTGGTGCTCATGTCCGCCCGCATCCGCGCCACTCGCGACGGGACTCTTCTCATCCCGAGCAGACATGGCCACCGCGTTCGGCGCCAGCACCAGGGTGACAACGCCCTCGGAGGACACGGCAGCGGACTCCACCTGCGCCGCCGCACCCAGCCGGAAGCCACCCATCTCCGCGGCCACCAGCGAGGCCTGCCCTGAGCCCGGGAGCGTGGCGACCTTCGCCGCGAACGTCTCCGCCGTGCTGCCCACCGCCGCCAGCGCCAGCATCACGAACGCCCGCGCTGCGTTCTTCCCCATCACCTCCCCGTACTCCTCCCCCGCGTCGCGAAGCTCATCGAACGTCCGAGCGACACGCGCCTGCTCGGACAACTCGAGCCATCCCTGGATGAGGTTCCACACCGTGTCGATGCCCAGGTAGGCGATGAGCACTACCGTCATCGTCGCCGCGATGCCCTTCGACACGGGCTCGGGCATCAACCAAAGCGCCAGGTAGACCGTTCCGGTCGCGACAATGGTCGTGAGCACCGCCCGCGGGTCCGTCATCCCCACCAGCGCTTCCGACGTCTCCTCCCACACCGAGTCCAGCGCGATGGCGAACGCCAGCGAACGCCGCCCGTCCTCATCCAGCGCGGAGCTGCCCTCCAGCAATTGAAGACAGTCCCCCGGTGTCTGCTTGCGCTGGCACCACCGCCCATAAGCGCTCGCCAGCTCCCGGCCGTCATCCTCCACCAGCAGCCGGGCACGAGGAGTCTCCTCCACGGAGACCAGCCCCAATCGCCCGCGCACATGCGCATAGGACTTCGAGGAGAACGTCCCCGCGAACAGCCGATGCGCATCCTCACGATGACGCGGGGACACCGGCGCATCCTCCGCCAGCGTCCGCACCGCCTCCGTGAACACATCCCCGTCCAACTCCACGGGCTCGACCTCCGCCCGAGGCACATGGACGACCGGGGCACCCTGCCCCGTCTTCAGCCGGACGCCACGCGTCGCTGAACACCCCGTGCCCAGCAGCACCAGCAGCACCACGACCGCCCAGCTCCGGCACGAAGACATGGATGCCTCCAAAGCACCCATCCTCGGCCGCGCGGACTCACCGCAACCAGGACCTCCCGCGCACAGCGCGAGAACCGGCCGTCACGGGGCGGGCGACGAAGGACCCACGACCCCGGCGTCCTCGGCCATGGCTCCCGCATCCGGCGCGTCCACCGTCACACCGGCGTCCTCCACCATGCCCGCCGTCGCCGGAGCCACGGCCTTCCCCGACGGCACCACCGCGCTCCACGCCGGCCTCGAAGCTCCCAGCACCTCCTCCTGCGTCGTCCCCTGCGCCACCAGCAGGTCCACCACCGGAGACTGCGAGGGGTCTCCCTTGCGCCCACCACCGAAGCGGTCACCCGACGGCGGCTCCCCGGGCACGATGCCCATCGCCATCAGCCGCGGGTTCGCGTTCGTGTCCCCACCAAACATCCCGCCCAGCGCCACGCGCCGCTCGATGGTCGCGCCCGTCACCGCCACGCCGTAGCCCCAGTCCGCGCTCGCATGTCCGCCCAGGAAGCGGTCCGGCACCCGGAACACCACCGTGCGCCCGCTCACCTGGATGAGGGTGGGGAAGAACACCCGCGCCTCCAGTTCCTGCTCCGTGGCCGCGTTCAGCTCCGCCTCCACCTTGCCGCCAATCCCTCCAGACTTCTTCTCGTACGCATCCAGCGCCGCCTGCCGCCAGGTCTTGCGCAGGGCCTCACGCGCCTCATAGGGACGCGGCGTCAGCACCACCGCCTTCTCCCACCCGGAATCCGGCGCCAGCGTGAGCCCGCGCCCCGGCAGCGTGTCCGTGCGCCCGGAGCCGGGCACCCGGTCCTGGTCCACGTACAGGTCCACGTTGAACGTGTAGAAGCCGTGCCGGGCCCGCTCCGCGACCGTCGCGCCCTCCAGGTCCACCGCCTGCGCGCGCGAGGGCTTCGCGATGGGGTGCGCGAACGTCACCTCGAACCGGGTCGCCTCGTCGTCCGCGAACGCCGCCACCGACACCACGTCCAAATCGCCGCGCCCCAGGTCCGTCCGGCGCGGATACAGCAGCTCGCCGTCGCCGTGGTCATCCCCCACTGGATCCGTCAGCCGGAACAGCAGCGCGTCCTCGCGCGTCTTGCCGCCGGAACACGCGGCCAGGGAGGAGGCGAGCAGGAGCGCGGACACGCGAGAGCACACGAACATGGAAGAGCACCTCAAACGGAGGAAACGCCCGTCAGGTGTACCGCGCGGTGCCCCAAACGCAAGGAGCCCGGAGTGCCTTCACAGGCGCCCCGGGCTCGCTCTCTCGTCAACCTCGTGCCCCGCACGAAGCGGGGCGCGCGGTGACTAGAACTGCGCCTTCATGAACGCCTTGACGCGCATCTGCTCGAAGTTGCGCTCTTCCAGGCTGTTCCAGCCCTTGTTGCGGTTGACGAAACCGCGCGAACCCACCGCCACGTTGTGGTCGGCCGCGATGGTGTCGTCCGCGTACTGCACCACGAAGCCGTCGCCAAAGTCCGGGCGGAACGAGCCGAACGCGTACTGGCCCTCCAGGCCGAACTCCACGCCAGACAGGATGTAGCGCGCCTTCACCAGCACCTGGTTCTTGTTGTGCTTGCCGGACGCCATCTCGTGGTTGTTGTACGCCTGGAACGCCGTGTTGCCGTCCAGCAGATCCGCGAAGAACTTGGAGTAGCTGGCGGACACGTACAGGTCGTCCGTGAACTGGTAGCCCGCGCCGGCCGTGAACGTCGTGTAGTCCAGCAGGCGGTCGTCGTCCGCGATGTTGTCGAACGGCTTGAACTCGTAGCCCGTGTCACCCTGGCTGTTCGTGATGACGTCCGGGTTGCGGTAGAGGTCGGCGGTGCTGTTGCCCGGGCTGTACTCTTGGCGGAGCGAGTTGTCGCACGCCACGCCGCCGCCCACGCACGAGCCGGACGCGTACGGCAGGAAGCGCGGGTCGTTCAGGCGCTTGTCCGTCTCGTGGATGTACTTGAACTTGCCGAACACATCGATGCCCTTCAGCACGTCGACCACGTACTTGGCGCGCAGCGCGACCAGGTGCGTCTTCTTGTCCTGGAAGGGCTGGTAGGCCGTGCGGAAGTTGTGGCCCACGCCAGAGTCCAGCTCCGTGCCGGGGAACTGGCTGTCGCCCAGCGCCCGGTCCGCGTTGCCGTACGCCTGCCAGTTGGTGTTGTAGGTGATGAACGAGTACTCGCCACCCACCTCCAGCGCGCCGTTCGCATAGACCGGGTTCGCCGTCACGCCCTTCCAACCGATGGCCGTCTCCGCCATGGGCTCGTCGAAGTCCGTGAAGTCGTTGTCCACGTTGAGCGTGGCGACCTGCTGGGCCTCGCTCGTCCAGCCGCCGTAGCCGATGCGGGTGGGGTTGCCCTTGTAGATGCCGTAGGACGCGTTGGACGGGCCGGGGAACGCGAAGCTGCCGTCGTGGCCCTCCGTGAGGAGCACGTCCGCCTCGCGGCGGCTGGCCATGACCGCCATGTACTCCGCGCCAATGCTGAACAGCTGCAGGTTCAGCGACAGGCCCACGTCCAGCGGGTCGTTGAGGGACGCATTCAGCATGTACGTCTGGTCGGTGTGATGGCCGGCCAGCACCGGGCTGTAGCCGCCCACGCCGAAGCTCTTCGGCGACAGCACCGGGTCCGCGTTGGAGTACGACGTGTACGCGGCGCCGCGCACGTCCAGCCACGAGCCCATGTGCAGGGCCGCCTTCAGACCGCCCACGCCGTTGCGGTAGCGCGGCGTCAGGTCACGGCCGTCGTCCAGGTTGGTGTCCTCCGGGTTGATCTCCTGGTCGTTCGCGTACTGGAAGATGCCGCCCACGTCGAAGAGCTCGTTCGGGGTGACCTTCGCCTGGAAGCCGTACGCCGCGTCACGCGCGTGGAAGGCGCCCGTGCTGAAGTTCGGGCCGGCCCAGAGGCGGGGCAGCGAGATGCGCGCCGCGTCCCACGTGAGCTTCCGGTCGAAGTTGGAGCCCTGCAGCAGGATGGCCGCCGCGTTGTCGCGGTCGATGTAACGGACGCGGCCGATGACGAACGGGTCGAACTGGCCCAGGTCCGTCGCGCCGATGAGCGCCGAGTCGATGAGGTAGCCCGGACGCAGCGTCACGGACATGCCACGCAGCTTGATGTACTGGTTGGAGCGCGGGTCGAACTCGCCGCAGTCGCCCGCGGTGCAGTCCGGCGTCGGCGGGTTCCTGCCGCCGAAGCCGCCGAAGTTCGTCCAGAAGTTCTGGTTGAAGCGGCTGTGGATGCGGCCGTTGACCTCCACCTGCGGAGAGATCTTCGCGTTCAGCAGGAGCTCCAGCTCCGTGCCGATGCCGTTGTCGCCGTAGCCTTCACCGGGCACCGTGGTGAAGTTGTACAGCGCGCCCTGGTCGCGCTGCGTGCCCCAGAGGTACTTCGTATAGGTCGTGCCACCAATGGTGAGCTTGGGGCCGCTGTCCTGCGCCATGGCCGCCCCAGGAATGAGGCCGGCCGCCACGGTGAGCGCACACGCTCCCCGCACCACGTTCTTGCGATTCTTCATGATGTCCGGAAAACCCTTCTCGAAAGCTTTTGAACCAGAGGGGGGTCATCCCCTCTCCCGGGCCGCCGCGGGACCTCCGCGGCAACCCTCCCCGTGTTGCATCAAACCTTGAAACGGACTGTTTTGAACAGTCCGCCGCCGGCTACTTCGTCGGCGTGGCCGTCGTCGGCGCCGGAGCGACCGTCGTTCCAGCCGGAGCGGCCGGCGTGGGCGCCGGAGCCGGGGCCGGAGCCGCGGGCGCCGCCTCGGGAGCCGGGGCCGGAGCCGCCGCCGCGACACCCTGCGCCGCCGGGCGCTTCTCGCCGGAGACCATCTTCAGCGTGGCCTTCTTCGTCGCGGAACCGTCACCCGCGCACTCGTACGCGAGCATTTCGTACTGAGCCTTGATTTCAGAGCTGTCGCCCTTGCCCTGGCCCGCGAGCACGTCAATCACGTGCGGATCGCAGTTGAAGTCGGAGCCGCCGCCGAAGCGGTGCTGGCCCTCGTACTCGTTGACGCGGCGGGTGAGCAGGTCGTTGTCCGCGGGGAAGCCCTCGTTGGACTGCATCACGACCTGGTAGCCCCACGTGGAGGGGTTACCGGCGCCCAGGTCGGAGTTCATGACCGTGGCGGTGATCTTGTTGCCGGAGGCGCGCACCTTGGTGGGCACCACGACGGCGCCCTTCATCGCGCCGGCCTTGTTGTTGGCCTCCGCGCGCACGCGCGACGAGCCCTGCGGCGAGATGATGATGACCTTGTCCCACGCGTCTTCCGGCGCGAAGGAGACGTTCAGGCCCGGGGGGCTGTCCGTGAAGCCGCTGCCGACCTTGTGGTCCGTGTCGATGAAGATGAAGACCTCCTGCACGGAGAAGCCGTCCGCCATCTTCCAGGGGTTCTCCAGCGACGCCTTCAGCTGGATCTCCACGTCCGTCTTGTTGCCGCCCTGGTCCAGCTTGAAGCCGGTCAGGTCGAACGAGCCCGGCTTGTACACGGGGTCCGTCGGGTAGGTGTACTTGCCCGGGCCCTTGTCGTCGCCGGTGGGATCCTTGAACTGCACCTTGTCGGCCAGGGCCGGCGCCGCGGACAGGGAAGCGGCCAGGGTGAGGACTGCGATGCGGGGGTTGATCATGGGGGTGCTTGCTCCTTGCAACGACAGACGAAAGGACTGCGAAGAAAGACCGCGGGACTAACCCTTCACGCCACCGGCGGTGAGCCCGGAGACGAGGTACTTCTGCAGGAAGAGGAAGAGGAAGACGACGGGCACGGACACGATGATGGAGCCGGCCGCGAAGTAGCCCCACTGCTGGCTGAAGCCGCCCACGAAGAAGCGCAGGCCCACCGGCGCCGTGTACATGGCTTCCTGGTCCATGAACGTCGCCGCGAGGATGAACTCGTTCCACGCCGTCATGAAGCTGAACAGCGCCGTCACCGCCACCGCGGGCTTCGCCAGCGGCAGGATGATGCTCCAGAAGATGCGCCCCGGAGACGCACCGTCCATCAGCGCCGCCTCCTCCAGGTCCTTGGGGATGGTGTCGAAGTAGCCCTTGAGCATCCACACGCTGAACGGGATGGACGTGGTGGCGTACACGATGATGAGGCCCAGCCGGCTGCTGCCCAGGCCCAGCCACTGCACCAGGATGATGTAGAGCGGAATCAGCATCAGCGTGCCCGGGAACATCTGGGACACGAGGAACGCCATCATGCCCGCGCGCTGGCCTGGGAACTTGAAGCGGCTGAAGGCATACGCCGCCGTGCACGCCATGAAGACGCCCAGCACCGTGGTGCCAATGGCCACGATGGCGCTGTTGAGCATCCACCTGGCGAACGGCTGATCCGCCATCACCGACGCGAAGTTGGAGACGCTGAAGGTCTCCGGCCACGGCGTCACCGCGCGCAGCCGGTCCCAGAAGGTGGGGTTCTCCGGCAGCGTGGCGATGGCCAGGCTCTGCTTGCCGGAGAAGGCCAGGCTCACCACCCAGAGGATGGGGTAGATGGTGAAGAGGGTGAAGGTCACCAGCACCACGTGCAGCGGCAGGTGGGAGATGCCTTCGCGACGTTCAGAGAAGAGCGCCATGGGTTACGCGGCCTCCGTGGCGCGGCTCATGCGGTTCTGCACCATGCTGTAGAGCAGCAGGATGCCGAAGATGACGGTGGAGTACGCCGCCGCGTAGCCGTGGCGGTAGCGCTCGAAGGCGAACTTGTATGCCTGGGTGACCAGGATTTCGGTGGAGCCGCCCGGGTCGCCGCCCGTCACCAGGAAGATGATGTTGAACATGTTGAAGGTCCACACCACCGACAGGATGACCGCGGGCACCAGCGCGGGCTTCAGCGCGGGCAGCGTGATGGCGGTGAACTGCTGCCACCGGTTGGCGCCGTCCACGCGCGCCGCTTCGTAGAGCTCACCCGGGATGGACTGGAGCGCGCCCAGCGACACCACCATCATGAACGGGAAGGACAGCCAGCCGTTGGTGGCCAGCGCCGTGAAGAACGACGTGAGCGGCGAGTCGAACCACGCCAGGCCGTCCCCACCGAACATCCGGATGACGTGGTTCACCACGCCGAACTGCTGGTGGAACATGCCCTTCCAGATGAGCGCGGTGATGTAGTTGGGCATGGCCCACGGCAGGATGAGCAGCACGCGGTACACCGGCCGCATCCTCAGATTCGGCACGTTGAGCGCCAGCGCGAGCAGCAGGCCCACCGTCACGCCGATGGTCACGTTCGTCACCGTCCACACGATGGTGAACAGGAGCGTGTAGTAGAAGTTCAGGTAGTTGAAGACCAGCGAGCCGTCCGCCGCCGTCTTCGCGAAGCTGAAGTCGCCCAGGATGTCCACGTAGTTGCGGAAGCCCACCCACAACTCCGACAGCGGCTGGCTGCTGTTGTAGAGGTTGGCGTCCGTGAACGACAGCGTGATGCCGTAGGCGAAGGGGAAGAACACCAGCACCACCATGCCCACCATGGCGGGCAGGATGTATGCGTAGGCCTGCCGGTGCTCCACCGCCGTGGCCACCGCGCGGTGCAGCGCGCCCAGGCCAATGAACAGCAGCACCGCCAGCCCCACCACGCCCAGCGCGCCCAGCGCCTTGCTCGCGTTGCCGCGCACCTGCGCGCCCGCCGCGGAGAGCTTGGCCTCATCCGGCGCACCGGACTCCGTCAGCTTGCCCAACGGGCGGCGCATGGCGTCCGCGTCCCACGCGCCGGGCTTCAGCGCGGGCTCCGCGTTGAGATTGTTCGCGGTGATGAGCGCCTGGGCCTTCTCGCCGCGCGTGCGCAGCTCCGCGCTGACCGCGTCCTCCGTCTGCCGCAGCTCCGCGTCCAGCGCGCGCAGCGAATAGACGGTGTAGCCACCCAGGCCCGCCAGGAACAGCGCCGCCGCCACCGCCACGCGCACGCCCTGGCGCGACAGCGCGAACACCGCCGCCGCGCACGCAGCCAGCGGCAGCAGGAACGCCAGCAGCACCGGCGTCCACGAAGGCGTTTCACCCTTCACCACCGCCGGGGTGAGGGACTCCACGGAGCCCACCACCTGCCCGTCCACCTCCACGGGCGCGGAGAGCAGCCGGCTCGCGCCGTTGTCGAGCAGCTCCGACTCCACCTCCGCCTTGCGCGCGCTGCCCTCCTCGCGGTTCGTCTCCACCGCGGCGCGCAGACGCTGGCCGCGGTCGTACAGCGGCTTCTCCTCGCGAGACAGCCGGCGCGGCGCCGCCTTGTCCCCGGTGTCATCCGGGAAGGTGGACGCCTCCAGCTTGATGCCGCTGAAGGCGATGACGCGCACGGAGCTTCCCGGCACGCCCGGCCAGCCCGTCACCACGGCCTTCACGCCGTCGCCGGTGCCGCCCGCGCGCTGCACCAGGTCCGCCAGCCCCAGCAGGGACACGGTGGCCGTGCGCTGCTCGCGCTCCGCCGCGCGCTCCTGGTTGGCGCGCGCGAGCAGGCCGTGCGCCAGGAACAGGGACACGCCCAGCGCCAGGGCGAGCCCCACCAGCACGCGCCCCCGGTATCCGCCCGCACGGCCGGAAGGCCCCGGAGTCGAAGGGTCCTTCACGGAATCGCTCGGGGAGGTGCTGACCGGCGTGGGGGCACCGGCCGCGGAAGGGGGCTGCTGGGGGGCGTTCTGGCTCACTTCAGCTCCTCACTTACTTCTTGCGCAGGCCGGCGACGTCCTTCGCCACGCTCTTCTGGGCCGAGTCCAACGCCGCCTTGGGGGTGGCGGTGTTCTTGAACACGGTGTTCATCGCGCTGGTGGCCGGGGTCCAGACCATCGACATCTCCGGCAGGTTGGGCATGGGCACCGCCACGTCCACCTGGTCCTTCATCGCCTTGAGCAGCGGATCCGCCGCCACCTTCGCGTCCTGGTACACGGCCTGGTTCGCGGGGCTCTGGCGGCCCTCCAGGGCCAGCGTCTTGCCGGGGCCCGCGTCGGTGAGGAACTTCGCGAAGTCGTAGGCCGCTTCCTTGTTCTTGGACGGGGCGGCCACGTACACGCCCTCCACCGTCATCCAGGGCTTCAGCGGCGTGCCCTTGTTCTCATCCAGCGTGGGCAGCCGCGCCAGGCCGTACTCCACGTCCTTGGAGACCTCGCCCAGGAACCACGGGCCGGAGAACACCATCGCGGCCTTGCCCTCGTTGAAGAGCGAGGTGATGAGCGCGCTGGAGGGCTCCGCGGGGAGGATGCCGTCCTTGTTCTTCCACTTGAGGACCTGCTCCACCGACTTCACGTTGGCGGGCGAGTTCATCGTGGGGGCGTTCTTCGCGTCGAACACGCCGCCGCCGAAGCCGTTCATCACCGCCGCGTGGTAGTAGAAGTCGTTGTACGCGTACGCGAGCCCGAAGCGGCCCGCCTTCGCGTCGGTGAGCTTCTTGGCCATCGTCACCATCTCGCCGGACGTCTTGGGCGGCGTGGGGACCAGCTTCTTGTTGTAGATGAGCGTGATGACCTTGTAGTTCAGCGGCAGGCCGTACGCCGTCCCGCGGTAGGTCATCGCCTCCATCGTCGTGGGGATGAAGCGCTTCTTCGTCGCGTCATCCAGGAAGAAGTCGATGGGCTCCACCGTGTTGCCCGCTTCAATCCAGCCGCCCAGGCGGTCCTGCGCGAAGATGAAGAGGTCCGGGCCCTTGCCGCGCGGCACGGTGGCGGAAATCTTGTCCGCGTAGGCGTCGTAGGGCACCGCCAGCGTGGTGACCTTGACCTTGCCTTCGTTCGCCTTGTTGTACTCGGCGACCACCTTCTCCAGCGCGGCCTTCTCCTCCGCGCGGTAGGCGTGCCAGAGCACCAGCTCCGTGGCGGCGAAGGACGGGACGGGCAACAGGCCGACTGCGCACAGACAGAGGGCCGCGAGCAACGTTCGCAGGTGCGTCATTGAGAAAATCCTCCGGGATATCAAACGGAAAGCCGCAGCTCGGATTCAGCGTCGAAGAGATGCAGGGACTCCAGCTCCACCGTCACGGGAAGAGCGGCGCCAGGCTCCGGAGTCGCCTGGGGCGGCAGGCGGAAGACCAGCGGGTTGTCTCCCAGGCGGGCGTGCACGATGAGCTCGTTGCCCAGCGGCTCCACCAGCTCCACGCGCGCCTCCGCGGGCGCGGACTCGCCGCGCGCGACGTTCCCCGCGGGCAGGACGTTGTCCGGGCGCAGGCCCACCTTCACCTTGCGGCCGCCCTTGCCCGCCGTGGCCGCGCGCAGCTTCTGCGGCACCGGCAGCTTGAAGCCGTCACCGGTGAACGACGCGCCGTCCGCGTCCAGCGTGGCGGTGAGCATGTTGATGGGCGGCGTGCCGATGAACTGCGCCACGAACACGTTGACCGGCTTCTCGTAGACCTCCAGCGGGGTGCCCAGCTGCTGGAGCTTGCCGTCCTTCATCACCGCGATGCGGTGGCCCATGGTCATCGCTTCGATCTGATCGTGCGTGACGTAGACGGACGTGACCTGGAGCCGGTGCTGGAGCTTCTTGATCTCCGAGCGCATCTGCACGCGCAGCTTCGCGTCCAGGTTGGAGAGCGGCTCGTCGAAGAGGAACACCGCCGGCTTGCGCACGATGGCGCGCCCCAGGGCCACGCGCTGACGCTGGCCGCCGGACAGCGCCTTGGGCTTGCGGTCCAGGAGGTGCGCGATGCCGAGGATTTCCGCCGCCTCGTCCACCAGCTTGTCCATCTCCGGCTTGGGCGTCTTGCGGATCTTGAGGCCGAACTCCAGGTTCTGCCGCACGGACATGTGCGGATAGAGCGCGTAGTTCTGGAACACCATGGAGACGTCCCGGTCCTTCGGCGGCAGCGTGTTCACCGCGCGCTCACCGATGGAGATGGTGCCTCCGGAAATCTCCTCCAGGCCGGCGATCATCCGGAGCGCCGTGGACTTGCCGCAACCGGACGGCCCCACGAGGACCATGAACTCATGGTCGCGGATATCGAGGTTGAGCCCCTCGATGACCGACACGTCTCCGTAACGCTTCGCCACGTCCTTGAACGACACGCCGGCCATCAGGCCCTCCAGCAAGAGCCCCGCTCGCGCCGGTGACAACAGCACGTCCGGGTCAGGTTCTGCGCATGCACCGCCGGGTGCCTCACGGCACGCGTCCGAGGATGCGCGCGGACAGCGGCGGAAGCGCCAGGTCCAGCGTGGCGCCAGCCTTCGTCCGCCCTCCGTTCAGCAGATCCTCCACCTCGCCGACGCCCGTCCACGCTTCCGGCCACGGCACCGACACCGCGCCCTTCGTCTTGGCGCGGTTCACCGCCACCACCACCGTGTCGCCGGACGCTTCGTCGCGCCGCTGGAAGACATACACGTCGCCTTCCGTGGAGAGCGGCGAGTGCGTGCCCCGCGACAGGGCCGGGTGCGCGCGGCGGATGGCGATGAGGCGCTTGTAATAGTCGCGCAATGCCTCGTCGCGCTTCTTTCCCGCGCCGGGCTTCACCGCCTGCTTGCCCCACGGCATGTCGCCGCGGTTCTGCGGCCAGTCACCGCCCGCGCGGCCCACTTCCTCGCCGTAGTAGATGACGGGGATGCCGCTCGTGGTGAGCTGCAGCGTGGCGGCCAGGCGGAAGAGGGGCACGTTGCCCTGCAGCTGGTGCAGCGCCCCGTCCACGTCGTGCGACGACAGGAAGTGCGACAGGTGGTGGCCCGGCGTCACCTTCGCGCGAGACTGGAGGTAGCGGTCGAACGCCACCGCGCGGCCACGGCCCTGCACGAAGCCCAGCGCGTTGCCCTGGAAGGCGAAGTCGAAGCCGGCGTCCATCTCATCCGGAGTGAAGTACGGCGCCAGCCCCTCCACGTCGCCGCCCCACAGCTCGCCCAGCAGGAAGAAGTCCGGGGAGATCTCCGCGCGCGTGCGGCGGCGGTGTTCCTTCCAGAAGTCGTGGGACACGTGCTTCACGGTGTCCAACCGGAAGCCGTCCACGCCGGAGCGCTTCGCCCAGTCGATCTGCGCGTCCAGCAGGTACTTCGCCACCTCCGGACGTTCGGTCTTGAAGTCCGGCAGGCCCGCCACGCACGACGTCAGGTCATCCGAGCCGCAGGTGCCCTTGTCCTCCGAGCGCAGCCAGTCCGGGTGGTCCTTCAGGTAGCGCGAGTTGTAGCCCGGGTGGTTGTAGACGACGTCCAGCAGCACGCGGATGCCGCGAGCGTGCGCCGCGTCCACCAGCGCCTTGAAGTCCTCTTCCGTGCCGAAGCGCGGATCCAACGCCTGGAAGTCGTCCGCCCAGTAGCCGTGGTAGCCCCAGTCCGGGAAGCCAGAGCCGGTGACGAAGCCCGGAATCTGCTTCAAGAGCGGCGTCACCCACAGCGCGGTCACGCCCAGCGACGACAGCTCCTCCAGCTTCGCGGTGAGCCCCTTCAGGTCGCCGCCGTGGAAGGTGCCCGCCGCCTTCACGTCGCCCTTCTCGTTGTTGGAGGGATCACCGTCCGCGAAGCGATCCACCACCACGAAGTACAGCACCTCGTCCGCCCAGGGCCGGGTGGGCTCCTTCGTCGCCGGAGCTTGGGGGGAAGCCGGAGCAGCCTCCTTCACGGGTTCGGGGGCGGGGGTCGTCCGAGCCTCGGGAGCCTCCGGAGCGGGCGCGGCGGGCTGCGTCGCGGCGGCCTCCGGCACGGGCTGCGTCGGCGTCGGAGGGGCCGTGGCGCACCCCGCCAGACACAGGGCCACAAGGCCCTGGAACATCGGGCGCCACCCACCCCGGTGGGAGGCAGCGTTCGGTTGTGGGCAGGGGAGGCTGGAGGACATCTAGGCGCGGCACTGTATCCAACAGTCTGGAAAGGGGTGAAGGGTCGTCGGAACAATCGGCTGATGGCGCAACGCGCCATGTTCCGGATGTCTTCCTCTGCACACCCGTGTGACGCATGGCGCGGGCGGACTCAACGGAGCGCGCGATTCCTGCCGCACCGCGTCTCGGTTGGATGCCTTTTCCATCCGACGTCCTGGGGTGGATGTGCGGGTTCCAACGCTGATCATCCAGGGGGTCACGTAAACCCTGAAGACGACCCAAGGGTCACCCCCGACAGGACCGGCTGGTACCGTGCCGGGGATTTACACCCCCCTTGGAGGTTTCCCCTGAGAGTTCCATTCGCGGTTCCCCGCATGACGCGAGCGCTCGCGTTAGGCGGGCTCCTGGCGGCGCTCGTGCCGCTGTCGGCGCTGGCGGCGCCCACGTCGGTGACGGTCGTTGGCGATCTGCAGAGCGAGGCAGGCTGCGCCTCCGACAACGACCCCACCTGCGCGCAGACGGCGCTGACGTACGACGCGGCGGACGACAAGTGGCAGGGCTCGTTCAACGTGCCGGTGGGCACCTGGCACTTCAAGGTCGCGCTGGACGGTTCGCTGGCGCAGACGCACGGCGGCCCCGGCGGCGCGAACGTGGTGCTGACGCAGACGACGGCGGGCGCGGTGAAGTTCTACTTCGACGCGAACACGCTGTACGTGACGAGCAACCGCTCCAGCACCATCGCCACGGTGGCGGGCACGCTCCAGGCGAAGCTGGGCTGTCCCGGTGACTGGTCCCCGGACTGCCTGCGCACGATGATGCAGGACCCGGACGGCGACGGCATCTACACCTTCACCACGACCGGGCTGACGGCGGGCATCTACGAGTGCAAGGTCGCGCTCGACGAAAACTGGGGCACCGCCTACCCGGGCAGCAACGCGGCCTTCGAGGTGGAGAGGGACAACCAGGAGATGATCATCACCTTCGACTCGGGTGCCTCCAAGAAGGTGACCATCCGCGCCGCGGACGCTCCGGCGGGGGACCTGCTGCTGGCGCGGGCGCACTGGATTTCGCGCGACACGGTGGTGTGGAGCCCGGAGGTCGCGGTGCCCGCGGGCACGGTGTTCAAGCTGCACACGGCGCCCACGGGCGGCATGACGCTGAACAGCACCGGCGTGCAGGGCGGCACGGCGGTGACGCTGACGGTGGACGCCGCGGGCCTCACCCCCGCGCAGGCGGAGCGCTTCAAGAACCTCCAGGGCCGCACGGTGCTGAAGCTCGCCGAGGCGGACGTGGCCAACGCGGCCACGTGGCTCAAGGGCCAGGTGGCCCTGTCCGCGACGAACACGGCGGGCGTGATGCTGGACGCCACCAGCGCGCAGCTCGCGGGCGTGCTGGACGACCTGGACACGTATGACGGGCCGCTGGGCGCGACGTTCGAGAACGGCATCCCCACGCTGCGCCTGTGGGCCCCCACGGCCAAGAGCGTGAACCTGCTGCTCTTCGCGGACGGCACCCCCACGTCCACCTTCACCCGCGTGGCCATGACGGCCGGCGACAAGGGCGTCTGGAGCGCGACGGGCGACGCGACGTGGAAGAACCGCTACTTCCTCTACGAGGTGGAGGTCTACGCCCGCAAGGAGGGCAAGGTCGTCACCAACCGCGTCACGGACCCCTACTCGGTGTCCCTCTCCATCAACAGCGAGCTGAGCCAGATCGTGGACCTTTCGGACCCCGCGCTCGCGCCGCAGGGCTGGAGCACGCTGGCGAAGCCCGTGCTGGAGGCCCCGGAGGACATCGTCCTCTACGAGCTGCACGCGCGCGACTTCAGCATCAACGACCTGACGGTGCCGGAGAACGAGCGCGGCACGTTCAAGGCGTTCACGCACGAGTCCGACGGCATGAAGCACCTGACCCGGCTGGCGAAGGCGGGCCTGACGCACGTGCACCTGTTGCCGGTGTTCGACATCGCGACCATCAACGAGGACCGCGCGGCGCAGCAGCACCCCGCGGGCGACCTGGTGTCGCTGCCGCCGGACTCCGACCAGCAGCAGGCGGCGGTGAAGGCCGTGGCGGACCTGGACGGCTTCAACTGGGGCTATGACCCGTACCACTACACGGTGCCGGAGGGCAGCTACTCCACCAACGCGCAGGGCACGACGCGCACGGTGGAGTTCCGGCAGATGGTGCAGGCGCTCAACCAGCACGGCCTGCGCGTGGTGATGGACGTGGTCTACAACCACACCAACTCCTCCGGGCAGAACGCCAAGAGCGTGTTGGACCGCATCGTCCCGGGCTACTACCACCGCCTCAGCGACGACGGGAACGTGGAGACGAGCACCTGCTGCCAGAACACCGCGTCCGAGAATGCGATGATGGAGAAGCTGCTCATCGACTCCGTGGTGACCTGGTCCAAGGCGTACAAGGTGGACGGCTTCCGCTTCGACCTGATGGGCCACCACATGAAGTCCAACATGGTGAAGCTGCGCGCCACGCTGGACGCGCTCACCGTGGAGAAGGACGGCGTGGACGGCAAGGCCATCTACGTCTACGGCGAGGGCTGGGACTTCGGCGAGGTGCAGAAGAACGCGCGCGGCACCAACGCCACGCAGCTCAACATGGCGGGCACGGGCATCGGCACGTTCAATGACCGCCTGCGCGACGCGGCCCGCGGCGGTGGCCCCTTCAGCGGGCTCCAGGACCAGGGCTTCATCAGCGGCCTGCTGTCCGACCCGAACAGCTCCAACCAGGGCACGGAGGCGGCGCAGAAGGACCGGCTGCTGCTCTACGGCGATTGGATCCGCGTGGGCCTGACGGGCAACCTGAAGGACTACACGCTGGTGGACGCCACCGGCAAGTCCGTCACTGGCGCGGAGGTGAAGTACAACGAGGGGACCCCGGTCGGCTACACGCTGGACCCGCAGGAGGTCATCACCTACGTCTCCGCGCACGACAACGAGACGCTGTTCGACGCGGTGCAGTTGAAGGCGCGGCGCGACCTGCCCATGGCCGAGCGCGTGCGGATGAACAACCTGGGTGTGTCGCTGGTGGCGCTGAGCCAGGGCATCCCGTTCTTCCACGCGGGCGACGAGCTGCTGCGCTCCAAGTCGCTGGACCGCAACAGCTACAACTCCGGTGACTGGTTCAACCGGCTTGACTGGACCTACCAGTCGAACAACTGGGGCGTGGGGCTGCCCATCGTGGAGGACAACGACGACGGCCGGGCCCGCTGGGCGCTCTTCAAGCCCATGCTGGCGGACGCGGCGCTGAAGCCGGCGAACGCGGACATCGTCCGGGCACGCGACCACTTCGAGGAGATGCTGACCATCCGCAAGAGCTCGCGGCTGTTCCGCCTGCGCACCGGTGACGAGGTGAAGCAGCTGGTGCGCTTCGAGAACACCGGTCCGGACCAGATTCCGGGCCTCATCGTGATGGCCATGCAGGACCACGGCACGAACGCCGAGGGCAAGCGCGCCATCGTGCTGTTCAACGGCACGGACGACGCACAGACGTTCAATGCGGACGGGTACAAGTCCCTGAAGCTCAAGCTGCACCCGGTGCTTCAGGCCTCCACGGACCCGGTGGTGCGCACCTCCGCGTACGACGCGGCCACGGGCGGCTTCACGGTGCCGGCGCGCAGCACCGCCGTGTTCGTCACCGACGACGCGGTGGTGGACCCGGATCCGGACCCCCAGGACCCGGACGAGTCCGACGGCTGCAACTGCCAGAGCACGGTGCCCGGCCCCCTGGGCGCCACCAGCCTGCTGATGCTCTGCGGCCTGGCGCTGAAGCTGCGCCGCCGCCGCGCTTAAGGCCGAAGTCTCCGGCTGGAAATGAAGCGGGCCCCGGATGCGAAGCGCGTCCGGGGCCCGTGGTGTTTCAGGGGTTGGAGAAGCTCAGGGGACGGTGAGGATCTCCGCGCCCGTGTCGGTGACGAGCAGGGTGTGCTCGAACTGGGCGCTGCGCAGGCCGTCCGCGGTGACGACGGTCCAGTCGTCGTTCCACGTGCGGTGGTCCCAGTGGCCCTGGTTGATCATCGGCTCCACGGTGAAGATCATCCCGGGCTGCATGACGGTGTCGGCTTCGGGCTCGTAGTAGTGCGGCACCTGGAGCGCGGTGTGGAACGTCTCTCCGATGCCGTGGCCGCAGTAGGCGCGCACCACGCTGGTGCCGTTCTTCACGGCGTGGGCCTCCACCGCGCGGCCAATGTCGCTGATGGGCCGGCCCGGCTTCACGGCGGCGATGCCGATGTCCAGGCACTCCTTCGCGATCTGCACCAGGCGCTGGTGCTGGGGCTCCACGTTGCCCACCAGGTACGTGGCCGAGCAGTCGCCGTGGACGCCATCCAGGTAGATGGTGATGTCCAGGTTGACGATGTCGCCGTCCTCCAGCGCGCGGCTGTCGGGGATGCCGTGGCAGATGACCTCGTTGACGGAGGTGCAGAGCGACTTGGGGAACTTGTGGTAGTTCAGCGTGCTGGGGTAGCCGCCGCGCTTGAGGTAGGCCTCGTGCGCGATGGCGTCCAGTTCGTCCGTGGTGATGCCCACGCGCACGTGCTGCGCGGTCTCCGCCAGCACCTGGGCGGCGGCCTGGCAGGCGCGGCGCATGCGGGCGATGACGTCCGCCGACTTCACGTCCGGCTCGTTGCGCGAGCGCGAGGGACGGCCGGCCACGGAGTCCGCGTAGTCCGGCCGGCCGATGGTGAGCGGCACCACGCGGCGGGGGCCGACGATGCCGGGGCGGATGCCCTTGCGGTTGGTGTCGGCGCCCTTCCGGCGGGCCTCCACGGTGTCCGCGCCGCGGTGGCACTTCTTGTACTTGGAGCCACTTCCGCACCAGCAGGCGTCATTGGGCCCGGGGAGGATGGCGGGGGCGTTTCGGGGGGTGGCGGTGGTCATCGGGAGCCTCGGGAGCTTGTGTCGGTGGTGGCGGCGGCCTGGCGGGCGCGGGCCCAGCGGAGCATCTGGGGTTTGAGCCAGAGGCGCGGGCGCCCGGCGCCCAGGTCGAGCACCGGACGGGGCATGTCCGGGTACCGGCGCAGGTACGTGCTGACGCTGTTGGGGTGGGCAAGGCGCAACAGGCCCGCCACCTCCTGGGCGTCAATCAGGTCCTTCGTGTTCACCAGGGGGCACATGGGGCGTGTCTATACCCGTAGACACACGGGGATGCACGGATTCCTTCCCGGGCCGGGAGGCTGCCCTCCAGGGGCCTGCCTGCTTCCGGACACGACAAAGCCCCGGGCTCCATGAGGGAACCCGGGGCTTCGGGACGGCAGGGACGTCAGGGGGCGAGGACTACTCCGCCCACCAGGTCTCGGTCATCACGCTGAAGCCGTTCGTGGTGTCCACGTAGATGTGGACGGTGTTGCGGCTCCAGGGGTCGTTCTCGTAGGTGATGATGCAGCCCTTGAAGGAGCGGCCCTGGGTCAGCGCGTTCAGGTTCGCGAGGCCCGCGTCACGGACCGTGGGGGAGATGTGGGCGTTGCCGTTGACGTAGTTGAAGGCGCGCTGGACCTCGGCGCGCACCTCGGCGGCATCGGCCAGGTTCGGGCGGATGGAGGCGCCGTAGGGGACGCTGGTGGGCTCCAGGCCGAAGCACGTCTTGTCGTCGCGGTAGTAGTGGTTGGCGGACGCGATGTTCCACCAGTCGAAGTGGCGCAGGGTGGTGGCGCCGTAGGACCCGTTGCTGGGAATGGCGTTGATGGCGGTGAAGAGCGCCTCCAGGGGGCGGCTCAGGGTGGCGGAGTTGCGGATGTTGCGGAAGCTCACGTCACCAATGCCCGCCGTGTCGGCGATCTGCTGCGCGTTGGCGAAGGGGCGCGCGTTGAGCAGGTTCACGGCGCCGTTCCACGCGTCCGGCAGGACGTCGTGCAGCTCCGAGTCGTCGATGCTGTTCACCAGCGCGACGATGGCGGTCTGGTCGTCACGGGAGATGGCGATGCCATCCAGGATGCCGACACAGTCCGCGTCGATGAAGTCCATCGTCCGGGCGCCGCCCTCCAGCTGCTTGAGCCGGGCCGGGCCGACGAGCGGCACGGTGGACAGGTCCGCCAGCGACGTGAACGGCGTGGTGGCGCGGCGGTTCACGATGTTGGTGACCACGTTGCTGGGCAGGTAGCGGTCGAGGAGCGAGTACGACGCCGTGTTCGCGAACTCGAGGATGCCCGAGCACTCGATGGCCACGTCGACGTTCGTCGTGGTGAGGATGGGGGCCTGCTGCTGCTGCTCGGCGGCCGGGGCGGACTCGGGGGGAGTCTCCGCCTGGGTACCAGGACCGCAACCAACGAGCATGCTCACGGCGAGAAGGGCTGAGCCAATACGACGCATCAGGAACTCCTGAATGGGGGGAGAGCTGCGATGAGACGCGGCTTAATACATCAAATCCGTCTGACACCACCGGCCCGATGCGCGCCCTCTTCGTGTCACATTTCGGTCACCGCCCCTCTGTTCCGCTGACAGCGTTCCGCCCGGCTCCACGAGGCGAGACTTCCTGACGTGAGAACACACGGACCCAGGGTTGTCTCCGGCACCCTGTTCCGGGAGACCTTCCAGGTTGAGTGGAGTTCATGCGACCCTGTGAGTCCATGGGTCAGGAAGGGTCACAGGTGTTCCCGGGGGCGCTGCAGCCCGGCGCGGTGG